>CATJCP010000186.1 GCA_949737515.1 uncultured Oscillospiraceae bacterium
AATATGATAAAATTGTATTGTAAAAATTCATAGAAGGGGTATATATATGGCGAATAATTTTATTGTAAAGCAAAGAAAAGAAGATGTATATGCTACGGTGACCCTTAGAATGAGCAAGGAATTATTAGAAAAATTTGATAAACTAGCTGCACAAAGTGATCGCTCCAGAAACGAAGTGATGTGCATGGCCCTCCAGTACGCTATGGACCACCTGGAATTTGTCTCGGAACCGGATGAGGGTACAGAGCCCCGATGAAGTTTTTTCAGCCCTGCGCCGCCTCCCAAATTTCCTTTACTTTTCATCTCCTTTGTGGTATACTTACCCCAAAGATGACCGACAACTGTTAAGACAGAAAGAAGAATCCAATATGGAATTTACCCAATCCCAAATCATCGCCTATGGAGAGCTCTTCGCCCGCTTTACACCCTGTCAAACCGCCCAGGGAGAGACGCTTTTCCGGCGGAGTCTGGGCGGAAGTCCCGCCGGGGTGGCCTGCGCCGCCTCCCGCCTTGGGTCCAGGGCCAGCTTTTGGGGCAAGATAGGCAAAGATCCCCTTGGGGCAGAGCTTCGGGATACTTTGGCCGCTCAGGGGGTTGCAACCAACCAGCTCCTGCTATCTCCAGAAGCCCCCTCCAGCCTGGTTTTTGACGATGGAGCGGGCGGCAGGCAGTTCTATCGCGGAGGCTGCGGGGATGCCCAAGCCCGTTTGGAGGAGTTTAACCTGACGGCCCTGACGCCGGGCAGCTTTTTCTATTTTACCTCTTCCATGGCGGCAGAGGGAGAGGCCCGGGAAACCGGCTTCCGGCTGGCGGAATTTGCCCGCCGGCAGAAGGGGATCGTGGCGTTTTCCCCCTGCCTTTGTCCGGAGCTTTGGGAGACCTTGGAGCAAATGAAAGCCCAGTGCCGCCGGGCTCTGGCGCTTTCGGATATTGTCATCGCTTCGGCGGAGGATCTGTCCCTCCTCATGGACGGGCTGCCCCTGGAACAGGCTGCAGCGGCGGCTATGAGGGAATATCCCCCCAAAATCCTGTTGGCGCCAATGGGGAGAGAGGGCTGTCTGGTCCGCTCTGTGTTTGGGGATCTCCAGCTTCCGGGGCTTGGGGAACAGATGGGGGATGTATTTACCGGGGCGTTCCTCAGCCGCCTGGGGTCCAACGGAAAGCCCCTGATACAATGCGGCGTTGGGGATATTGCCTCCTGTGTCCTATTTGCCGGGGCAGCGGAGGCTTTGGCGGCGGAAGGGGATGGGAAAGCACCTTCCCTGGAAGAGACCGAGAAATTTCTCCGCAGGCACCTTATTTGAGATATTATAATCTGATCAGGAAGGATTGTTGACGTTATGGAAAAGAAGATCGTCGTGATTAAGGGGGACGGCATTGGGCCGGAGATTGTGACAGAGGCCATGAAGGTCATGGACAGGGCGGCCAAAAAATACGGCCATACCTTCCGCTTTGTGGAGGTGGACGCCGGGGGATGCGCCATTGACAAGTACGGCGTCTGCCTGCCGGAAGCCAGCCTGAAGGAATGCCTGGAGGGGGACAGCGTCCTCCTGGGGGCGGTGGGCGGCCCCAAGTGGGAGAACGTGGACAAAAACAACCGCCCGGAGAAAGCCCTCCTCCGCATCCGCAGTGCCATGGGGCTTTATGCCAACCTGCGCCCCGCCAAAATATTCCCCCAACTGGCTCATTCCTCTCCCCTGAAGGAGGAGATCGTGGACCAGGGCATTGATTTTGTGATCGTCCGGGAGCTGATTGGGGGCATCTACTTTGGGGCCCATGAGACAGTCCAGAAGGATGGGGAAGCCTACGCCACTGACCTGATGGCCTACAGCGAGCACGAGATCGAACGGATTGGACGCACCGCCTTTGAAACCGCCCGGAAGCGGGGGAAAAAGGTCACCTCTGTGGACAAGTCCAATGTTCTGGACTGCTCCCGCCTGTGGAAAGAGGTCATGCACCGCCTGAGCCGGGAATACGCGGATGTGGAATACCACGACATGCTTGTGGACAACTGCGCCATGCAGATTGTGCGCAATCCCTCCCAGTTTGACGTGGTGGTGACCGAGAATATGTTCGGGGATATCCTTTCAGACGAGGCCAGCATGATCACCGGATCCATTGGCATGATCCCTTCCTCCAGCCTGGGCGAGGGGACCAATGGGATGTATGAGCCCATCCACGGTTCCGCCCCCGATATCGCGGGGATGGACCTGGCAAACCCCATTGGGACCATCCTTTCCGGGGCCATGATGCTCAAATACTCCTTTGGCATGGAGGAAGAGAGCAAGGCCATTGAGGATGCGGTCCAAAAAGCCCTGAATGATGGATACCGCACAGGGGATATTATGAGCGAGGGCTGTATTAAAGTTGGGTGTCGAGAGATGGGAGACCGGATTGCCGCCAATATTGGTTGATTGTAAATGGGCTGCCTTTTGGAGGGCAGCCCATTTGCCTTTTGGAACGGCTCCGGCGGTACCAGGCCTTTTATACATACATAAGTTCTGCGGATGCTTCTTTTTTCCCTCTTTGGCGCATACAAATGCTAGCAGATTGATTTTTCGCGTTATGGGGGAGTGGAAGGGTTATGCTGAGATATCACAGGCCGCGGCCAAAGATCCTGGCTTTTCTGTCGGCGACGTTTGCTGCCGCCATCCTGTTTACTGCGGTGCTCACCAGAGGCACTGCTGTGCGCCCGGCCCAGGCGGAGCCGGAGGAGGAGATCGCTTTGCCGGTTATTATGTACCATCATATATTGGAGAGCAGCAAGCTGCTGGGGGCATATGTGATCACCCCTGCCGAGCTGGAAAACGATTTTAAATGGATCCAGAAGGAGGGATATACCCCCGTCGTGGTGGCTGATCTGCTCAACTATGTATATAACGATGTGCCTCTGCCGGAAAAGCCAATTATGATCACCTTTGACGACGGATATGAGAGCAACTATGTCTATGCCTACCCTCTGCTGCAGAAGTATGGATTTAAGGCTGTGATCAACATATTCGGCCGGTGTACCGACGAGTTTACCCAAACGGAGGACAAACACATCAATTATTCCCACATCACCTGGAACGAGATACAGGTGATGGCGGAGTCCGGATTTGTGGAATTTCAGAATCACAGCTACAATATGCATTCCAATGCCAACGGGAAGCGGAAGGGAATCCAGAAGCTGTACAGCGAGGATGCCGCCGCCTACCGGAAGGCCCTGACCGGCGATCTGGGAAAGCTCCAGGAGGAGTTTCAGGAGCACCTTGGATATGCGCCGGCGGCGTTTGCCTATCCCTTTGGATATATTGAGCCGGCGGCGGACAGTATCCTGAGAGATATGGGATTCCAAGCAACCTTTTCCTGTGAAGAAAAGGTTCATTACATCTCCAAGGATCCGGAATCGCTGTACATGATCAAGCGGTTTAACCGGCCCCACAACATGAACACAGCAGATTTTTTTGCCAAGATGGAGAAGACTAAGAAAAAAGAGGGAAACACCAAGACATAATAGCGAATGGCAGCGGCCAGCCTCTTCTCCAAGGGGCTGGCCGCTGCCGCATCTGTGCTAAAGGGCATTTGCAATGTCCGCGAACTGCTGCAGGGAGAGTTGCTCCGCCCGGGCGGTGGACGGAACCCCCGCCCGCTCCAAAAGGGCGTTTGCCTCGGACTTAGGAAGGGACAGGGAGGAGGACAGGCAGTTGGAAAGGGTTTTGCGCCGCTGGGAAAAAGCCCCGCGCACCACCTGAAAAAACCGCTTTTCATCGGCCAGCTTCACTGGAGGCTCTTGCCGTACGTCCAGGCGAATCACGCAGGAATCCACATCCGGGGCGGGTAGGAAGCTTCCCCGGGACACCTGGAACAGCACCTTTGGCTCGCTGTAATACCGCACGGCGATGCTCACCGCCCCAGCCTCCCGGGAGCCGGGCAGGGCGCAGATCCGCTGGGCAGCCTCCTTTTGTACCATAACGGTGATGGATTGGATGGGGAGTCGCTGCTCCAGCAGACCCATGATAATGGGGGAGGTGATGTAATAGGGAAGGTTGGCGCAGACCGAAACTTCCATCCCGCCGAATTCCCCGGCGAGAATACCCCTCAGATCCGCTTTCATCACATCCTGGTTAATGATTTTCAGATTGGAAAATTCCCCAAGGGTTTCCTCCAAAATGGGCAGCAGCCGGCGGTCAATTTCAATGCCCACCACCTTGTCCGCCCGCTTGCACAGCTCGGCGGTGAGCACCCCAATGCCCAGGCCGATCTCCAGCACCCCCCGGCCAGGGGCCGCGCCGCCCATTTCGGCAATGCGGGGACAGACAGAGGGGTTGATCAGGAAATTTTGCCCAAGGGCTTTGGAAAAGGAAAAGCCGTGGCGCTGGAGCAGGCCCTTGATTACAGTGGGGTTGGACAGGTTTTCCATATCGAAATGACACCTCGTTATGTGGAATTTTGGTTTATATGGATATTGCTAATCATTAAATACACTGGGAACAACAGAAAAGCCCCGCACAGGCGGCGGGGCGGGGGTTATCTTGCGGCCTTTAAATATCTCACTTCAAAGACAAGTTGATCCATTTTAGATTCCAGGGAGGAAATGCGCGGATGATAACGGATCATGATATCAAAAATGGATGAACAACCGTCGAAAAGGGCGTCCAGCTTTTTACCGTGGTCGTTTTCAATTTTGACGGCAATACCCCTTATAAATTGGGTTTCTTTCTTTAAGGTGGTAACATCTTCTTGTAAAACTGTGACGTCTTTTCTTAAAGTAGTAACATCTTGCTTCAAGCCATCGACATCCTGCTTTAAATCGGTGACATCCTGCTTCAAGCTAGTCAGTTCGCGCCCTATCCCGGAAACATCTTTCTGAATTGTAGTTAAAAGCTCTAAAATTTTTTCTTCGTGATTCAATCCGTCCACCCCCTTAAAACAATACCATTCTACCATGTTCTGAATCCTTGGTCAATACGCATATTCCTCTCCCTTGGAAAGATTTCGCCCTGTTGGTTGAAATAAAGGTGTGGCTTCGATAAAATAAAGGAGAATAGCAAGACAGGAAAAGCGATGGGAAGAGCGTTCTGTTAAAATGGTTTTATCAGGTTTAAGGGGGCGGCAAAATGGAGTATGAGCTTCAGATGCAATCGGTATTAGAAGAAATCGACCGCAGAATCAGGGAGACCATTCGGGTGGAGGAGCTGGCGCGCACAGCAAATTATTCCACCTACCATTTTTGCCGGATCTTCGCGGCTGTAATCGGGACGCCGGTTATGAACTACGTTGTCCGCCGTAAACTTGAATACGCACTGTACGATCTTTCCCAGGGCGGAAAGGTCCTGGATGTGGCGGTAAGCTATGGCTTTGACACCCATGCGGGGTTTACAAAGGCCTTTAAAAAGCGCTTTGGATTCCCGCCGTCCCTATGCCGGCTGCATGTCTTTGGGGAAGCGCCGGAGCCTGTTACCGTCGGTCGTGTAAAATCAGAACATGGAGGCTTGCATATGAATCCTTATATTACGGTTATGACACCCTTTACCGTTGCGGGCAGAACCCTTCGGAAAAAGCTGCCGGGGGTCCGGCATCATGCGGACATTCCCGCCTATTGCTTTGGTGTGAACTCCCGGGAGGCGGAGATTAGCGCCCTGTGCCCGGAAACGTCGGATTTCAGCAAGTCCGACGCCATCAAACACTGTGAAATCAGTATGTGCTACGACGTTGACCCGGAGAACGGCGAATTTACCTATCTGCTGGGCAGGGGGATTTTCCACCCCGACGATTTAAAAAATATACCGCCGGATATGGCCAGCTATGAGATTACCGGGTTGTACGCCGTCTTTTCAACGCCCCCTGTGGTTCCATTTGACTGCCATGAGCAGTTCGCCAGGCTCATCCAGGACACTTGGAACGACATCTTTTTAAAATGGCTGCCCAACTCCGAATTTGAGTATGACGAGACCCGCCGGGACTTTGAGTACTATGATCACCGGGACCACGGCTGGTATTTTGACAACAACCGCCAGATGGATATCTGCATCCCCATCCGCCAGCGGGAGGACGCCAAGCGGCGCTCCCAGGAAAAGGGAAAAATCCTTTGGGCGCGGGAGATGAAGCGGAGAGAACAGCGATAAACAAATATTCTGTCGTTTGGATGGACTGTCCTTGGATGGTCCATCCTTTTTACTGTCAGAAATATAAAATTGATGACAGATCTCCGCTCCACCGGAAAATTTGTTCATTTCCTTAGTTGAAATGAAGGAGGATTTCCGGTACAATAAAAGAAGGGCGCAGGACGTCCTTTCGTTTGCCGCCAGTTTGCAGAAGAGGGGGATTTTTATGGCTAGACGGGATAAAATCAATTATTATCTGGACATTGCCGAAACCGTTATGGAGCGCGGGACTTGTCTGCGCCGGAACTTTGGGGCTATTATTGTGGCCAACGACCAGATTATCTCCACCGGCTATGTTGGCGCCCCCCGGGGTCGGGCCAACTGCATCGACCTGGGTTATTGTACCCGGGAGCGCCTGAAGATACCCAGGGGGGAGCGGTATGAGCTGTGCCGTTCGGTCCACGCGGAGTCCAACGCCATTATCCACGCCGCCCGTCAGGATATGCTGGGTTCCACCCTTTATCTGGTGGGAAAGGAGTGTGTTACCGGCGAGTACATACAAAACGCCAACCCCTGCGCCATGTGCAAGCGGCTGATCATCAACGCGGGGATCTCAAGGGTCATCGTCCGGGATGACCACGAAAATTACAGGATTATCGACCCGCAGGAATGGGTGGAGCAGGACGAATCCCTGGAAGGCGCAAAGGGATATTGAGATCAGGATCAGTATAATCAGGGCTTCGCAGAGCATAATAACACAATGCAGTTCATGTGGATCATCAATCATCCATTAAAAGCCGGCAGGTTTTTAATGGATGATTGGTATCAGAAAAGTTAGGAGCTGATGTGTTTGAAGCGAAAGACGTTAGAAAATGAAGCCCAAAACGAGCCGGGATTCCCTCAGCCTGCGGAACCCAATCAGCCGGATTTTCCCAGCACTAGCCCTGGCAATCCGGACCAAAACCCACAAAACGACCCTGGCGACCCCAACGACCCCGCCAACCATATCTGCCAGATCTTTGAAAGCGGCTCTGTGACGGCGGCGGGCGGAAAGCATGTGTTCCACTGCCTGACCATCATTGGCCAGATCGAAGGGCATTATGCCCTGCCGCCCCAGACCAAAACCACCAAGTATGAGCACGTCATCCCTCAGCTTGTGGCCATTGAACAGGACCCTGAAATCGAGGGGCTGCTGATCATCCTCAACACTGTGGGAGGGGATGTAGAGGCAGGGTTGGCCATTGCGGAGCTGATCTCGGGTATGAAGACCCCCACTGTTTCCCTGGTGCTGGGAGGGGGGCATTCTATCGGCGTTCCCCTGGCCTGCAGTGCGCGGCATTCTTTTATATCCCCCTCTGCGACGATGACCGTCCACCCGGTGCGGATGAACGGTTTGGTGCTGGGCGTGCCCCAGACCCTCTCCTACTTTGACAAGATGCAGCAGCGGATCACCCGCTTTGTCTGTGAGAATTCCTCCATCTCCCCTCAGCGGTTCCGCCGCCTGATGATGAAAAACGGGGAACTGGTGATGGATGTGGGTTCTGTCTTGGACGGGGAGACTGCGGTGAAGGAAGGTCTCATCGACGATATGGGCGGCCTTGCCGACGCAATCCAGTGCCTGTACCAAATGATTGAAGAGCAGGAGCCTGAAAGGGAGGACGGGACATGATCCTCTATACCCTTGCGCCCCTGGCAGAAGCTGTTTTCCCGTCCTTTCAGCCGCCGGGACAGGAAGATCCAAGGCCATCTTTTGTCTGCTCTATCTCCGGCGGATTTGTCCAGGGGACCAGGACAGCCAGGGGAATACGGGTCACTCGGGTTATTTCTACCGACCCTAAAACATATCTTTCAAAGGAGTGGGATTTAGGGGCGGAGATTGCCCCCCAGGCCTTTGCATCCATTCCAAAGTGAACGTTTCTCCGTCAGGGAGCGGGGAGGATTCTCCGCCCCTGTCTGTCATGAGGGCTTAGAGCCTATCAAATACATATCCGTTAGGAGATCTTCAACATGACCATTTTTGACGCAATCCTTCAGGGCATCATTCAGGGGCTCACCGAGTTTCTCCCGGTTTCCAGCTCCGGACATCTCTCTCTGGTTCAACATTTTACGGGGCAGGGCGGGGAAGCTGGGGGCAGCTTTTCCATCATGCTCCACTTCGGCACCCTAGTTGCGGTGATGATCGCCTTTTGGCCCACCATCTGGGAGCTGATTTTAGAGGCCTTCCACATGATCGGGGATCTCTTCCAGGGCAAGCTGAAATTTAAAACCGATAACCCCCGCCGCCGTATGGTCTGGATGCTGCTGCTGGCCCTCATCCCCTTGTTTGCCGTCCTGCCGTTAAAGGATTTTTACGCCTCCCTTTCCGAAGACGACAGCATTATCGCCGAGGGAATCTGCTTCCTCTTGACCTCCCTCCTTCTGCTGCTTTCAGACCATGTGGTAAAGGGAAAGAAAGGCCCCTTGAAAATGCGGCCCCGGGATGCGGTGGCGGTGGGGGTAGCCCAGGCGGTTGCCCCTCTTCCCGGCGTATCTCGCTCCGGTTCCACCATCTGCACAGGGCTTTTGATGGGGCTGAACCGGGAGTTTGCCGTGGCCTTTTCCTTTATTCTGGGTATCCCCGCTGTTTTGGGGGCGAATATCCTGGAATTCAAGGACGTTCTGGAAGGGACTGCCCAGACTGCCCCTCTCCCTGTCCTGATTGTGGGGATGGCCGTCTCCCTGGTTGTAGGGCTTTTGGCGATCTGGATGGTGAAGGTACTGGTTAACAACGACCGCTTCCGCTATTTTGGATACTATACCTTGGTCCTGGGCGTGGCGGTGCTGGGGATTGGCATCTTTGAACAGGTCAGGGGCGTTACCATTTTTCAGATGCTTCACGGATGACCTTCTCCCTCGGCGCAATTGGATCAACTTACTTGAAAGGACTGACACAGTTGGCTGGTAAATCTTCACGTTCCAAATCCGGCTCCTCCTCCCGTTCCAAATCTTCTAAACGCGCCTCCTCCGGCTCCAGGCCCACGGCGGCGCAGCGCCAGGCGATGGCCCGCAAGCAGATGTGGGCTATTGTCTTGTTTGCTGTCGGCATTTTATTTTTCTTCCTCTCGGTCATCAGGGGGCAGGACAATAACTTTTGGGAGATACTCCACAATATGTTATATGGGATGTTTGGCTGGTGCGGCGCCCTGTTGGGACCGCTGCTGATCTACATCGCGGTTATGATAACAATGGACAAAACAGCCGCGTCGGTGCGCGCCACAGTGATCGAGGCGGTTGTCTTGTTGGTTTTGCTCTGCGGCATTACCCAGGTATTCGGAGGGGGAATCCCGGAGACAGACGGCTTTTGGAAGGGCGTAACCGCGCTGTACCAACAGGGGTCAGCCCTGTCCGGGGGCGGCCTGCTGTCAGGCGTCATTGGAATCCCGCTGCTGGCGCTCATCGGCAAATGGCCGTCGGTGATCGTCATTTTCCTGCTGATATTTGTGTTTGTGATGCTGCTCACCGGCACCACCCTGCGGCAGTTTTTCCACAAAGCCTCTCAGCCGGTAAAAAAGGTGGGAGAGGTCTATACCCAAAAGGTGGCCAGCCGCAGGCAGCCCCCCAAGTTTAATATTGACGTGCCCCTTGATGACGATGAACCAGAGGAGGACCTGGAGGAACTCCCCCAGCATCCTGTGAGTTCCCCCAAAGGCAGCCTGACAGGGGCCCAGAAGCTGATGCAGGTAAACGACAAGCTGTTAAACCCATCCCCATCCTCCCCGGAAAAGCAGAAGCCTGTGCCGGAGGACAAGCCTTCCCAAGAAACGGATAGGGAAAAGGACCGGGATGGAGCCATGGACCAGATAGATGATCTGATCAGCCGCATGCTGGGTGGGGATAAGAAAAAGGAACATCCTTCCCAAGCGTCGGACAGTGATCCTGCGGAGGATCTGCTGCAGATTGCAAACGCCCCCTCCCCCCAAGGCACAGCTGCCCAGGCGCCCCTCCAGGGGATACAGACCGGGGAGATTCCCACAGTGGGACAAGCCTCCTCTGCCCCAGAGATGAGCTTGCGCCAAAAGGGCAGCGGGGAAAAGGGGGAGGCTGTATCAGAGGAGGAGATCGCCCAAGAGATACAGGCGGCCTCTCAACAGCTGCCGGCGCCTGTTGAGTATATCCATCCGCCGGTGGACCTGTTGGGCCAGCCCGTTACCCCGCCGGAGGACGACATTTCCGAGGAGCTGAAGGGCAACGCCGCCCGGCTGGTGGACACTTTGAAGAGCTTTGGGGTACAGACCCGGATTGTGGATATTTCCCGGGGGCCTGCGGTGACCAGGTATGAGCTCCAGCCCTCTGCCGGGGTTAAAATCAGCCGCATCACCAGCCTTGCCGACGACATTGCCCTAAACCTGGCGGCAGCGGGGGTCCGTATCGAGGCCCCCATCCCCGGGAAGGCCGCTGTGGGAATCGAGGTTCCCAACAAGGTGGTCAGCACCGTCTCCATCCGGGAGGTCATTGACTCAGAGGAGTTTGGCGACGCGCCCAGCCGTCTGACCGTTGCCCTGGGCCGGGACATTGCGGGGAACATCGCCCTGGCGGATTTGGCCAAAATGCCCCATTTGCTGATTGCCGGTTCCACTGGTTCGGGCAAATCGGTGTGTATCAACTCCTTTATCGTCAGCTTGCTGTTCAAGTCCTCCCCTGACGAGGTAAAGCTGCTGATGGTCGATCCCAAAGTGGTGGAGCTGGGGATTTACAACGGCGTCCCCCATCTGCTGGTGCCGGTGGTCACAGACCCGAGGAAGGCCGCCGGGGCGCTGAACTGGGCGGTGACGGAGATGCTCCACAGGTATCAGACCTTTGCCGAAAACAGTGTCCGGGATCTAAAGGGGTTCAACAAGCTGGCCGCCACCCGGGAGGATCTCCAGCCCATGCCCCAGATCGTCATCATCATCGACGAGCTGGCTGACCTGATGATGGCCGCCCCCAATGAAGTGGAGGACGCCATATGCCGCCTGGCCCAGATGGCCCGGGCCGCGGGGATGCACCTGGTGATTGCAACCCAGAGGCCGTCGGTTGACGTGATCACCGGCGTCATCAAGGCCAACATCCCCTCCAGGATCGCCTTTGCGGTCTCCTCCCAGGTGGACTCCAGGACCATACTGGATTCCGGCGGCGCGGAAAAGCTGCTGGGCAAGGGGGATATGCTCTTTAACCCAGTGGGAGCCTCTAAGCCTGTGCGGGTGCAGGGGTGCTTTGTAAGCGATACAGAGGTGGAAACCGTGGTGGAATTCATCAAAAACAGTGGCGCGGCGGCCTATGACAGCAACATTATGGAGGAGATTGAGCGGCAGGCTGTGGCGGAGAAGCCATCCAAGGGCGGCAGCAGCGACGGCGGCGGGTTTGACGAGGAGGACGACATGCTCCCGGCGGCCATTGAGGTCGTTGTGGAGGCGGGGATGGCCTCCACCTCCCTGCTCCAAAGGCGGCTGAAGCTTGGGTATGCAAGGGCCGCAAGGATTGTGGACGAGATGGAGCAGAAGGGGATTGTGGGCCCCTATGAGGGCAGCAAGCCCAGGCAGGTTCTGATCTCCAAGGAGCGCTGGATGGAGATGAAGCTAAACAAATCGGAATGACGCGGAAAGGAACAGAGGCATGGATTCAGCTTATATCCCGGACAGAAAGGGATTTCTGCCGGTTTCAGCGGAGGATATGGGCCAGCGGGGCTGGCAGGAGGCGGATATCGTCTGTGTAACGGGGGACGCCTATGTGGACCATCCATCCTTCGGCATTGCCCTGACCGCCAGGGTACTGGAGGCGGAGGGCCTGCGGGTGGCCATGCTGCCTCAGCCCCGGCTGGATACCAGCGAGGACTTTGCCAGGTTTGGAAGGCCTAGGCTGGCCTTTTTCGTCACCAGCGGCAACATTGATTCTATGGTGAACAACTACACAGTGGCGAAGAAGAAACGGGCGGAGGATGTGTATTCCCCCGGCGGCAGGGCGGGGGGACGGCCTGACCGAGCCGTCATCTGGTACTGTCGGAAAATACGGGAGATTTATGGGGACGTTCCCATTGTAATTGGAGGCCTGGAGGCCTCCCTGCGCCGGTTTGCCCACTACGACTATTGGGATGACGAGGTTCGCCCCTCCATTCTGGCGGATTCCGGGGCAGACCTGCTGATCTACGGCATGGGGGAGCATCAGACTAGGGAGATCGCCAGGGGGCTGGCGGCAGGGAAAACCCCTTGTCAGCTCCATGATATACGGGGGATATGCTATTTTGACCAGTGCGGTGCGGAGATCTCCGGCGGGGTGTCCTGCTCCTCCTACGACCATGTAAAATCCGATAAGCGGGCCTATGCGCGGGCCTTTCAGATACAGATGGACGAGCAGGACGCGGTAAACGGCCGCCCCGTTACCCAGAAGCACGGGGACCGCCTGCTGGTCCAGACGGCTCCCTCCATACCGCTGAACCGGGAGGAACTGGACGAGGTGTTCCGGCTTCCCTTCCAGCGGATGTACCATCCTATGTACGAGACCATGGGAGGAGTCCCGGCCATTGAGGAGGTGGAGTTCTCCATCATGCACAACCGGGGCTGCTTTGGGAACTGCAATTTCTGCGCCATTACCTTTCACCAGGGCAGGCACGTCACTTCCCGGAGCAGGGAGTCGGTGCTGGAGGAGGCCCGTTCCTTTTTGGATAATCCCAGGTTTAAGGGCTACATCCACGATGTCGGGGGACCCACCGCCAATTTCCGGGGGCCTTCCTGCGATAAGCAGCTGAAATCCGGCCTGTGCCGGGGGAGAAAGTGCCTTTCCCCCAAGCCCTGTCCAAACCTGAAGGCCGACCACTCGGAATATGTGGGGATTTTAAGGGAGATGCGGGCGATTCCCGGGATTAAAAAGGTCTTTGTCCGTTCCGGCATCCGGTATGACTATCTGCTGGCAGATAAACAGACGGACTTTATGGACGAGCTGGTGCAGCACCACATCAGCGGACAGCTGAAGGTTGCCCCGGAGCACTGCAGCAACCGCGTCCTGGCCAAAATGGGCAAGCCGTCCATCGAGGTGTACGACCGGTTCTGCAGGCAGTTTTTCCAAGCTACCCGCCGGGCGGGGAAAGAGCAGTACCTGGTCCCCTACCTGATGTCTTCCCATCCCGGCTCCACCCTCCAGGACGCGGTGTGCCTCGCCATGTACTTGAAGAAGAACCATATCCACCCGGAACAGGTGCAGGACTTTTACCCCACGCCGGGCACACCCTCTACCTGTATGTTTTACACCGGGCTGGACCCCGCCACCATGGAGCCGGTATTTGTTCCCAAATCCCCGGAGGAAAAGCGGCTCCAGCGGGCGCTGCTCCAATACTACAAGCCGGAGAACCGCCGGACCATTATAGAAGCGCTGAAAAAGGCCGGACGGGAGGACCTGATCGGGACAGGGGAAAATTGTCTGGTCCCCCCTGACCGGGAGCACATTGCCTCCAGGCAGCGGGACCAGGAGCGGGAGCGAATCCTGAGGGCGGCGTATAAGCCCGGCACAGCGAAACATCCCGGAAAGCCGGGAGCAACACCCAGAAGAAAGGAGAGTTCCGATGGCCAAGAGTTCCAGGGGAGGAGGGTCCAAGGGCAGACCAAATCCAAAGGGAAAAAGAAGTTCTAGTTCTTCCCGCCCCGCTGGGCGGAGAACGGGGAGGAAAAAGACGCAGCGGATCAGACTTGCCCCTTACCTGGCAGCCGCGGCGTTCTGCATCCTATGCCTGTGCATCACCTTGGCGGATTATGTCAACCCCTTTTCCATCTTCCCCACCTGGGATGAAATCTTTACCACCATCGAGAACTGGGGCGGAGGAGACTTCACAGGGGGATCCAGCGGGCCAGGCCCTGGAGGGACAGACGTTCACTCCACCGTAAAGGTACATATGATTGATATTGGGCAGGGGGATTCCATCCTCATTGAGGCGCCGGAGGCCAATGTCCTCATCGACGCAGGGGAGAACGGAAAGGGGGATGAGGTGCTGGGCTACCTGAAGGCACACGGAATTTCCACGTTGGACATTGTCATCGGCACCCATGCCCATTCTGACCACATCGGCGGCCTGGATGACGTGATCCGGGGGGTTGGCGTTAAAAAGGTCATTCTGCCGGAGATGGCGGAGGAATCCGTTCCCACTACAAAGACCTACACCAGCCTGTTGACCGCCATTTTGGAAAAGGGCCTGAAGATTACCACCGCGAAGGTGGGGGATACTTATAACCTGGGGGATGGGGCCGCGCTGCAGATCGTGGGACCCAATGGGGTGTTTACAGACCTGAACAACACCTCTGTAGTGTGCAGGCTGACCTATGGGGAGAATTCCTTTCTCTTTACCGGCGACTGTGAGGACAAGGCGGAGACCGCCATCCTCCAGCGAAAGGGCATTACAGTTTCCGCGGATGTGCTCAAGGTGGGGCACCATGGAAGCGATACCTCCACCAGCGACCCATTCCTGGAAGCGGTGGGCCCGGAGATTGCCTTGATCTCTGTGGGAACGGGGAACACTTATAGCCACCCGGTTCCCTCCACCCTGGAAAAGCTGGAGAAACGGGGGATTGAGATTTACCGCACTGATTTGTCCGGATCGGTCGTGGTGGCCTCCGATGGGAAAAAACTGACGGTGACAACCGAAAAATAGAGGTGATCTTCTGTGGCGGAACTTTTTTTGGCGGTGGACCGCATAGAGGGCGGATTTGCGGTGTGCTATGACGACAATGAGCAGAGATACGATCTTCCCCTGTGCGATGTGGACCTTCCGGAGCAGATTGGGGAGGGGGATGTGCTCCAGCTGACAGAGGACGGAAGGCTGCTGCCCGATCCCGAGGAAAAGCGGCGCCGGCAGCAGGCCAACCTGGAGCTGCTGCGCCGGCTGACGGAGAGCTGACCGTTATATAAAAGGCAATTCAAAAAGGGTTTCCGGCCGCGTCTGCAGACGCAAAATATCTGCGCTATTTTACGGCCCATAAGATGCCGTCTCAAAGGGAATTTAGCGCTTTTATTGACAAAAGCGCTAAATTGTGGTATATCTATTAAGAAATCTCCCGGCGGGGCCGGGAAACCATCGTGAAGGAGCGACGACAAAATGACGATAACCATCATCGGGCTTGGGCTGATCGGCGGTTCCCTGTGCAAGGCAATCAAGGCCAGGACCCCGCATATCTGCTATGGGGTAAACCGGAATCCTGCGGTTCTGGAATCCGCTCTTCGCGACGGAGCTATTGACAGGGGCTTTTTCCTGGAGGAGAGGCTGCCGGAATCAGATGTGTATGTGGTCTGCTTCCATCCCCGGGGAACCATTGACTATATTGAGCAGAGGGCCGGAGAATTCGCGCCGGGGAGCCTTGTACTGGACGTCTGCGGCGTAAAGTCGGAGGTGGTCAAGAGGGCGGAAAAAGCCCTTTCGACCCATAATGTTTCCTTTTTGGGGACCCACCCCATGGCCGGGCGGGAGTTTTCCGGCTATGACTATTCCCTCCCCACCCTTTACGAGGGAGCCAGCATTGTTCTGACCCCTACCGCTGAGAGCCGCCAGGAGGACGTAGAGCTGGTCAAAGGGCTGGCGAGGGAGCTGGGTTTTGGGCGGATCGTAGCCACTGCGCCGGAGGAGCACGATCGGATCATCGCCTTTACCTCTCAAATGGCCCATGTTGTGGCCAACGCCTATGTAAAAACCCCCATGCTGGAGCGGCACGGAGGGTTTACTGGAGGGAGCTTTCAGGATATGACCCGGGTGGCCCGCCTCAATGCGGATATGTGGACCGAGCTCTTTTTGATGAACCGGGGGCCGCTTTTGGAGGAGGTCGACAATATCATCCTGCATCTGGGGGAATACCGGGACGCCCTGGCCAGCGGAGATGAAAAACGCCTCCGCGCCCTGCTCCAGGACGGTTCTGACCGAAAGATCAGAAGCCTGGAACCAGGGGACAATTAGAGGCCTGGAGAAGACACAGGGGATAGGGATATGGTGAAAAGCGGCAGACTTGGCAGAGTAATGACAGCCAGAGCCCTGGCGGCAAGGGTATTTATGAGGGCTTGCTGGTTGTTTCCCATTAAAAACAAAGCTGTTTTTATGTCCTTTAAGGGGAAATACAGCAACTGTAATTCCCGGGCGATCTACGAGCAGCTGCGCAGGCAAATGCCTGGATGCCGGTATATTTGGCTGATGCGGGATCCCTCCGCAGTGATAGAGGGAGCGGAAACAGTGAAGTACCCCTCGCTGAAAGCCATTTATCATTTGGCCACTGCGGTGCTGTGGGTGGATAATTCCCGGAAGGCCCTGTGGACTGTGAAGCGGCGGGGGCAGTATTATGTCCAGGCTTGGCATGGTCACGTTCCATTTAAAAGGACAGAGCGGGACGCAGAGGACAAGCTGACCGCCAGTTATGTCGCCCAGGCAAAAAATGACTCCAGGTGCGCGGACCTGTTTGTCTCAGGATGTAAGTGGAGAACCTGGAACTTCCGGTCCGCCTTTTGGTGGGACGGGGATATCCTGGAGTGTGGCCAGCCCAGGTCAGACATATTCTTCCAGGATGGGGCCGAGAGAAGGAGGAAGGTCGCCGGCTTTTACGGGCTTCCGGAGGAGGTCAACCTGGTGCTGTATGCGCCCACCTTTAGGGACGGCAAAAAGATGGATGCCTATCTGCAAGGTGGGGATTACAACGCAGTCCTCCAGGCCTGCCATAATCGGTTTGGCGGCGAATGGAAGCTTATGGTGAGGCTGCACCCCAACATGATGAGCTGCCAAGACCTGGTGGAGTATGACCAGAACATTTTGAACGGAAGCAGATATAACGAAATTAACGACCTAATACTGGCGAGCCGTATACTGATAACAGATTATTCCAGCTGTATGTTTGACGCTGCACAGGCGGGAAAGATTGTGCTGCTTTACGCCTCGGATACCGAGAGGTACGGGGAAGAGCGGGGGATGTATTATCCTTTTTCCAGTTTGCCCTTCCCCATGGTGTCCAGTGTAGACGAGCTGTCAGAGGCCATCAAAGGCTTGGATGTGGAAAAGTATGAGGTTAAGCGAAGGGATTTTTTGGAGCAGATTGGGAACTTCAACTGTGCCAGTTCTTCCCAAAAGGCGGCGGAATACATCATAGGGCGGATAAAGCCTCTGCTGAACAGACTGGGATAGACTTGATTTAACATAAAATAGGCCCCGACCGATTCTATCGGTCGGGGCCTATTTTATGCTGTGGGAATTTATATCCCCTATTTTTCACAGCTGGATATCTGCTCCAGATAGAATGTAAAGGATGTGTCGTCCCCTTCCTGCCGGGGCAGGATCAGGCCGCCGCAGAGGAGGGCCCGCCCGGTATAAACACGGCCATCCTGTTTTACCCTGTAGCTTCCCTCTGGATCTATTCCCTGGAGCCGTATCCTCCGGGGGAGGGTGTTTGCCGCTGCCTGGAATAGCACTCCCTGTACCAGGGCCTCTCTCTGGTTTTCAGAGACAAAGGCCCAGGCGGCCATGGGGTCCTTCCTGGGGTTGCTCAGCCTGTAATAGCGCCCGCTGTGGATGAGCCCCTGGTATCCTTTATAGGCCTGCACCTGCTGGGAAACCTCTTCCTTTTCTTCCTCTGTAAGCTTGTTCAGGTCCAGCTCATAGCCAAAGCTGCCCGCCATGGCAACAGCCGCCCGGGTTTTGAGGGAGGTCACCCGGCCTGTCTGGTGGTTTGGCACCGCCGACACATGGGACCCGACGGCAGAAATGGGATAGAAAAAACTGGTTCCGTATTGGATCAAGGTTCTGTCGTGGGCGTCGGTGTTGTCACTGCACCAGATCTGGGGGAAATAGTACAGCATTCCCGCGTCGAACCTTCCGCCGCCTCCGCAGCAGCCCTCGAACAGGATGTGGGGGAATTCGCCGGTGAGCCTTTCCAGCAGACTGTAAAGCCCCAGAACATATCTGTGGGGCATTTCCCGCTGGCGTTCAGCGGGGAGAGCCGCTGAGTACCAGTCGCATATGCTCCGGTTCATATCCCATTTCACGTATTCGATGTGATGATCTCTCAGGATTTTGCCCACAGCGTGGTACAGGTATTGTATCACTTCTTGGTTGGAAAGATCCAGTACCAGCTGGCTTCTGCTGCGCACAGGGTTTCTGTTGGGAACGCGGATGACCCATTCTGGATGCGCCCGGTACAGATCGCTGTCCTCTGAAACGCATTCCGGTTCAAGCCAAATGCCGAATTTCATGCCCATCCCGTTGATCTTTTCGATCAGCCGGTCCAGGCCTCCGCGGAGCTTGTTCTCGTTGACAACCCAGTCGCCAAGGCCCGAGGTGTCCGAATCCCGTTTGCCAAACCATCCGTCGTCCAGCACCATCATGTCAATGCCCAGCTGGGAGGCCTGCCGGGCTATCCTCTCGATCTTCTTTTCGTCGAAATCAAAGTAGGTGGCTTCCCAGTTATTGATCAGTATTGGCCGCTTTGAAAGCTGATACCTGCCCCTGCACAGGTTTTCCCGGATGACGCGGTGGAAACAGCGGGAAAGCTCTCCCATGCCCTGGTTGGAGCAGCACAGGATTGCCTCCGGCGCATGGAAGCTTTCCCCTGGCCCCAGCGTCCAACAGAAGGTATGGGGGTTGATCCCCATAACCAGGCGCGCCTGGTCCAGTTGGTCCAGCTCAATCTGGGTCTGGAATCCGCCGCTGTACACAAGGGCCGCGCCGATACAAAAACCGCTGGTTTCGGTGCATCCCTTTTCGCACAGGAGGACGGAGGGGTTCTGCTGGTGGCTGGAGCCTCCCCTGCTGCTGCTGCTTTCCTGGATACCGTGTACCAGGGCGGTCCGCTCCGCCTGCCGTTCCATGGCGTGCCTGCCGTAGAAGTGCATCCATTCCCAATCCCCATAGGGGAGGTTTAGGCAAAGGCTGTGTGCCCGTTGGAGGACCACCGGCGCATCCCCACAGTTTTTCACAAACACGCTTCGGGTGATGATATCCTTTTGAAAAAGAACGCCATACAGCAAATGTACCTCTGTCTTTGAAGCGGCATCCAGAAGGGTGATTTCAAGGGTTTCTGCCTCTTCCTCTCCCGCGTATACTGCGGGAAGCCCCGGGATGGCGTATTTTCCCTTTTGGATACTGTATTCTCGGAAACGGAGGGAGAGGACGCCGCTCCCATCGGTATAGGCTGCGGAGACGGCGGGGACGCGGAAGTCCCCTTCGCTGCCGCCCCCTGCCGGGTATTCCACTGGCAGGGTATCCAGGGAATAGGAGCGCCTGCCGCCTGCCTCGTGTATATTGCCGGAAAACCCGACGTCCGGATAATCCAGCAGATAATCCATGGTGTAATCCGTCTTTGGGCCATACCACAAATGGATTAAAACGCCGAAGGGGTCCACCTTCATCTGATAAAGGGTATTGGCGGTTTCCAAATGGAATACGCCGTTTTCCACTGAAATGGCCATGTTTTTTTATCCTTTCACTGCTCCATTGGCAACGCCGTCCAGAATCTGCTTCTGGCAGATGATATAAAAGACCAGAATGGGGATCAACGCCAGAATGTAGGACGAAAAGGCCAGGTTATAGTTTGTGCCGAACTGGGTCTGGAAGTTGAGCTGGGCCAGGGGAAGGGTGTTTTGCCCGGTCCCGGACATGATCACCAAGGGGGTCATAACGTCGTTCCAGGTGCCAAGGGCTGTGAGGATGGCTACAGTGGCGTGCATGGGCATCATCAGTGGGAACAGGATCCTCCAATAGGCGGTCCAGGTGGTGGCGCCGTCGATATCCGCCGCCTCCTCCAGAGCTAGGGGAAGGTTCTTCAGGTAGCCTGTATACAGCAGGACGTTCATCGGCATATAGAAGACCACATACAGCAGGATGACGCCCAGGCGGTTTCCAAGGCCCATTTGGGAGGTCTGCTTGACCAGGGGCATCATCAGGATGGAAAAGGGGACAAACATGCCGCTGACAATATACAGGTAGAAGAGGCGGAAGACCTTTTTATGGGCCATAGCCCTTCCGATGGCGTAGCCGGCAGTGGAGTGGATCAGCACCGAGAGGACAATGGTCGAAACCGTGATCAAAAGGCTGTTCCCCAGGGAGTGCCAGAAATCGGTCACCTCCATGGCCTGCCGGAAGTTATCCAGGCTCCATTTGGCGGGAAAGGCCAGCGCACCGGCCACGTCGTTGGTCATCTCGCTGGGCTGCTTAAAGGCAATGATGACCGCCATATACAGCGGAAAAAATACCGTGATGGTTCCCAGTATCAGTACAATGGTCAGCACCCAGTTGGTTTTCTGCTCTTCCTGTCTCATAGCTGTTCCTCCTTCTTATTCATGACCGTCATCTGGAATACAGAGATGGCGACAATTACGATGAAGAAGATCACCGCATTTGCGCTCTGGAAGCCAAATTGTCCGCCGTCCATACCGTTGCGGTAAATGAGGTAGGAGATGGATTCCGTGCTTTGGGCAGGGCCACCCTTGGTCAAAGACATGATCTGGTCAAAGACCATCAGGAAGTTTTTGGTGCTCAGCACCAGGTTGATGGTCACAAAGGGCATTACCAGCGGGAAGGTTACGCTCCAGAATTCCTTCCATTTGCTGGCCCCATCCAGCATGCTGGCCTCATATACCTCCCGGGGGACGGTCTGCAGGCCGGAGATGTAAATGATGGTGTTCATGGCAATGGCCTGCCATACGCCCACAATCAGCACGCCGATCCAGGCATACTTTTCACTGGCGAGGATGCTGTTCTGCAGAAAGCCGATGCCGAAGACATTGCCCACCACAGGCAGGATATATGTAAAGAAAAAGCTGAAAATATAACCGATGACCAGGCCGCCCAGAATATTGGGCACAAAGTAAATTCCCCGCAGGGCGCTTTTAAAGCGGATCCTGCTGTTGAGCCCAAGGGCCATAATCAGGGACAGCACGTTGACCAGCACTGTGCCCGAGAGGGCGTATTTAAAGGTAAAGAGATAGCTCTTTCCTACCCGGGAGTCAGTGAAAAGATCAATATAGTTCCGGAAGCCCACATATTCGTAGGAA
>CATJCP010000187.1 GCA_949737515.1 uncultured Oscillospiraceae bacterium
CATGTATCAAAAGGTACAATTGGCATGGTTTTCTTGCTTAATCTCATAGAACTTTGCCCTGATACAAAAGAAAAACCTCCCCACCAGAGGCAGGGAGGTCAATCATTATTTCAGTACAAAGGGATATGCTATTTTGGATTACTGGTTACTTAATTAGCAAGCGCCAGTCTTGGGGTTCTCGTCCTCTTCGGGCTCTTCCACTACCGGAGCAGAGGAAACAGGCTCAGCGGGTTCGTCGGGCTCTTCCTCTTCCAAAACATCAGAAGCCACTACAAAGGTTCCAAGCTTCTTTACATTTTTAACAGTAATGGTATTATAAGTAGGATCATAGTTCTTTATATCAGAAACAGGGGTAAGAGCTTCACCATCCCAGGTGTAAACAACAGTCTTTTTACCTCCGATTGCATTGAAGGTCATTTCACCAGTTTTTGCAAAGGAAGGCGCTCCTCTGAAAGTGATAAACTCAAAATCAATAGCAGGGTATTCATTGGTGATAGTATCAATTTCATCTACATCATAGTAAACGTTGATATTTTTCTGGTTAACAGCAACTTTACCAGTCCAAACAGCCGTATCACCGAAATACAGGTTCAAAGTATCGTCGAGAACTTCATTGGAAAGTCTTTCGCCCATAATGACAGTTTCACGATTGCTGACTTCTGTGGCGGTAAAGGTCATATCTGTTCCATAATCATCGGTCTCATAGTAACCAGATTTAAAGGTGAACTCTCCAACATGAACAGTGTCGCCCTTTTTCATACCATCAGGGATACCGCCCACCTTGTCAACGTTAAATCCATCGGTAGCATCCCAGTAGATATCTTTTGTAAAGGTGATGTCAACCTTGATAACTGCTTTAACTGGATCCTTATCGGCAGTAATCGGTTTGTAGTTATCACTAAACTTAACTTTAAGTCTAGCTACCCCTTTTTCTTCGGTGACAGTAGGAACCTTATCCAGGTTAGCTCTTCCCTCAACAACTCTGACGGTAACCTTGGCCCAGCTTTTGTCGATCATCTTGCCTAAATCGGCAGTAGAAATATTTGCTGAATCATCCCCAAAAGGTCCAACTGCAAAATCAGCCTTATATTCTTTACCGATTGTAATAAAAGTGCTATCATTTTTGGAAGTGCCACTATCACCGCCAATAACAGCGTCAGCGTCATTATTATCAGCCGCCAACACCACAGAAGCAGTGCTCAGAGCCATAGCCGCTGCGAGAACCGCAGCAAGAGTCTTTTTCATAAGAATCATATCCTCCTAAATTGTTTTTGCAAGAAGGC
>CATJCP010000188.1 GCA_949737515.1 uncultured Oscillospiraceae bacterium
AAGGAGGCGCTGGACTACTGGATGCCGGTGGACTGGTACAACGGCGGCATGGAGCACACCACCCTGCACCTGCTGTATTCCCGTTTCTGGCACAAGTTCCTGTATGATATCGGCGTGGTCAACACCCCAGAGCCCTATGCCAAGCGGACCAGCCATGGCATGATCCTGGGGGAGAACGGGGAGAAGATGAGCAAATCCCGGGGCAATGTGGTCAACCCCGACGATGTGATAAACGAGTACGGCGCAGACACCATGCGCCTTTACGAGATGTTCATCGGCGACTTTGAGAAATCCGCCCCGTGGAGCTCCTCCTCCATCAAAGGCTGCCGCAGGTTTATTGACCGGGTCTGGGAGCTGCAGGAGATCCTCACCGATGAAGAGGGGTACAGCAAGGAACTGGAAAGCGCTTTCCACAAGACGGTGAAGAAGGTCAGCGAGGACATTGAAGCGGTGAAGTTCAACACCGCCATTGCCGCCATGATGGGGCTGCTCAACGATATCCAGGCCAAGGGCAGCATTACCAGAGGGGAATACCGCACCCTGCTGCTGCTGCTCAATCCCTTTGCGCCCCACCTTACCGAGGAGATCTGGGAGAAACAGAACTTTGGCGGGATGCTCAACCAGCAGAAGTGGCCGGAATTCGATCCAGCCAAGTGTGTGGACGCGGCGGCGGAGGTCGCGGTGCAGATCAACGGAAAGATACGCACCCGCATGACCCTGCCGGTGGATGCGGACAAGGACTTTGCCTTAAAGGCAGCCAGAGAAAATGAAACGATCCAAGGCCTGCTGGAGGGTAAACAGGTTGTCAAGGAGGTATATGTCCCAGGACGGCTGGTGAATTTGGTGGTAAAATAATCCTTGCACAGTAATGAGAAGGAAAGGAGAGAAAAATTTTCCTCCTTCCCTTCTGTTCCTGTTACATTTCCATGAAAATGCAAAAAAATTTTACTTTCCTATTGACATAACCGGCAACAAGCGTGTATAATATAATACGTTGTATCCGGTGTAGATGATACACTTTTGTACGATGCAGTACAATCCAGGGCCTTGGTTGATACAGCACAATGCGCACAGATGCCTCCCTTTTGGCATGTCTGTCTGCATACTCCTGCCGCGTGGCGTGGGGAGGGATTTAGGAAATGTCAGAAATTCGCGTAAAAGATAACGATCTGGAAAACGCACTGAGACGCTTTAAGAGACAGTGCGCCCGTTCCGGCGTATTACAGGAAGTGCGGAAAAGGGAACACTATGAGAAGCCTTCTGTAAAACGCAAGAAGAAATCTGAAGCTGCTCGGAAACGTAAGTTTAAATAAAACTTTTCGTTCTCTGTCTCCAGACATGATTGCGGAGAGCAGGTTTATCCCCTTGGGGATAGAACTTGTTCTCCGTTTTATGTCTTGAGAGAATTCCATTCCCTGTAAAAGGCCAACGGTCTGCAAGGAGAAAAATGGAGTTTTTTTCTCTTTTTATTTCTGGTATTTTAACAGTGATACCAATCTTTTTTCTTTTATTTTTAGTTGATGCACCCTGCATAAAACGGAGAAAACAAGTTTATATAGAATGTGAATTGTATCTATGAGAATAGTATGATATTATGACGGTAGTTCGGTGTGAATACGTATTCTTGGGGAAAAACTATGATTACAATGACTGAAATTGCAAAGCTTGCCCATGTATCCCAGGCAACGGTATCCCGGGTTCTCAACGGAAATGAAAGCGTTGATCCGGAGATACGGGAGCGCGTTCTGGCCTGCGCCAAGGAACATGATTATCAGCTGAACGCCCTGGCAAAAGGGCTTCAGGGCAGCAGAACCCAGCTTTTGGGGGTGCTGCTGACAGACATCTCCAACAGCTTTTTTGCCGACTTGGCCAAGGAGATTGAGGCAGAGGCCCGAAACCGCGGCTACAGCATGATACTTTTTAACAGCAACTATAATCCCCAGCGGGAGGAGGAATATCTGGACGTGGTCCGCCGCTACCGGGTGGACGGTGTGTTAGCGGTTCCTGTGCCCCAGGGAAGCGCATGCTGGACAGGCAGCGCCAGAAAGCTGGATGTTCCGGCAGTATCCGTCACATGGCGGATACCAGGGATGGACTCCGTCTATCTGGACCACAGGGAGGCCTCCCGCCAGGTTGCAAGGCATTTGGCGGGGCGGGGGTTTGAGCGTTTTTTGTACATTGGGAAGGATTATGATGAAAAATACTTAGGCTTTTCCCAGGAGCTTGAGAGTCTGGGGTTTCCAGGCAGGGCAGGGCTCCTGGACGAAGACCAGGGGGACGGGAAGCTGAAGGAGGGGCTGACAGACCATTTCCGGCGCTTTGATGACCGGGTGGGGATCTTTGCCAATAATGACATCGCTGCCCTGAAGGTTCTGAGCATCCTTCATTCCCTAGGCGTCCCTGTGCCGGAAAGGGCGGGAGTGATAGGCTTTGACGACACCTATATGGGACGTTACCTCTCCCCATCCCTGAGCAGTGTGTCCCAGCCCATTGAGCGCATGGCCCAGGAGGCGGTTTCCCGTTTGCTGCTGCGTATTGAAATCCCCGAAGCTCTGCCTGTCCTGGATCTCCCGCTGAAGGGAATTCTGCAGATTCGGGAAAGCACCTGAAAGGACGACAAAAAGTGTAGTCCTTTTTTAATCAATGTCATGAATACGTATTCACAACTTATTTCCAATGGATCAAAGGCCGAACGGAGAAGACAGACATCACTATCAGTTGCCCAAGGAATACAAAGGATTTTATAAAAAAGGAGGGCCATCATGACAGACATCACAGCTATCGGTGAAATTCTAATTGACTTGACCCAAACTCACCTCAACCAGGCGGGTGTCCCCCAGTTTTCCGCCAATCCCGGCGGAGCGCCTGCAAACGTAGCGGTAGCCGCCTCCCGTTTAGGCGTAAAAACCTCTTTTATTGGAAAAGTGGGAAACGACGGTTTTGGGGAATATCTCCGGCGGGTTTTGGGGAAGGACCATGTGAACTGCAAAGGGCTTCGGCCATCTTCCCATCCGACAACAATGGCGATTGTCACTGTGGACGCCGCCGGTGAACGGAGCTTCCAGTTTATCCGGGGGGCGGATATAGAGCTCTGGCCGGAGGAGGTAAATGAGGGGGATGTGCTGGATACAAAGATCCTCCATTTCGGGTCTGTAAGCCTTACCCCTGGGATGTCCCGCAGCGCCACCATATTCGCGGCGCGGACAGCCCATCGCGGAGGCAGGCTGGTAAGCTATGATCCCAACTACCGGGCCGCCCTCTGGCGTTCTGAAAGGGATGCGAAGGAGTGGATGACCATCCCCCTCCCTCTGGTGGATATCATCAAGCTTTCGGAGGAGGAGCTGCCCCTCCTCACCGGTACGGAGGATCTGGAGGAGGGCAGCCGTATGCTGGAGGACAAGGGGATTTCCCTGGTCCTGGTCACATTGGGCGGGGAAGGGGCTTTCTGCCGTTGGAAGGGCGAAGCCTTCCGTGTCCCCGGCGTCACGGTTGAGGTGGCCGATACCAACGGGGCGGGAGATACCTTCTTTGGGGCGGTCTTAGCCCGCCTTTGCCAAAGAGGGGAAAACCCTCTGGAAGGCTTGGAAAGAGGAGAGCTGGAGGAGATCGTGGCCTTTGCCAACCGGGCGGCTGCCATCACCTGTTCCCGCAGCGGGGCGATACCTGCCATGCCGAGGCTTTCGGAAATGGAGGGGGTCTGAATGATGACAGAAAATAATCCTCAAATCGAGATCTGGAACCAACGGCTGAACCGCCGCCGGGATGAGCTGAAGGCTTTGTATCATGGGTTGTACCCAAATGACAGCGCATCCTTCTCCGATTTTATAGATATGCTCCGCAGCAGCTGGGAAAACAGGAAGGAGGCGCTGCGGATCCAGGACCAGCGGCGGGAACAGAACCCCAAGTGGTTCCGCCGCCGGGATCTCCTTGGAATGATGCTGTATGTGGGGGCCTTTGCCGGGACCCTGAAGGGGGTGGAGGAAAAGCTGGGATACCTCCAGGAGTGCGGGGTCAATTACCTGCATCTGATGCCCCTGCTGGAAAGCCCCAAGGGCCGCAGTGACGGCGGCTATGCGGTTTCCAACTTTCGCGCCGTACAGCCGGAATTGGGGACCATAGAGGATCTGGAGCAGCTTGCCGATGCCTGCCGGGAAAATGGAATCAGCCTCTGCCTGGACTTTGTGATGAACCATACCAGTGAGGACCACGATTGGGCGAAGCGGGCCAGGGCCGGGGAGCCGGGATACCAAGAGCGGTATTTCTTTTACGATAGTTGGGATATCCCCAGGGAATATGAAAAGACAGTGCCCCAGGTGTTTCCCACCACTGCTCCAGGCAGCTTTACGCAACTGGAAAACGGTCAGATTGTCATGACCAGCTTCTATCCCTACCAGTGGGATTTGAACTATGCCAATCCGGCAGTGCTCCGGGACATGACCGAGAACCTGCTGTACCTGGCAAACCGGGGGATTGACGTCATACGCCTGGACGCCGTTCCCTACATTTGGAAGACACTGGGGACCCCTTGCCGCAACCTTCCCCAGGTCCATATGCTGGCCCGGATGCTCCGCATTGCCTGCGAGGTGGTCTGTCCCAGTGTTCTGCTGCTGGGGGAAGTGGTGATGGAGCCGGCCAAGGTGGCGCCCTATTTCGGCACCACCGAAAGGCCGGAATGCCATATGCTCTATAACGTCACCACCATGGCCACTACCTGGCACACCCTGGCAACAGGGGATGTATCCCTTCTCCGCAGGCAGACGGAGGCGGTCTGTGCCCTGCCAAAGGACTTTTTGTTTTTGAATTACCTGCGCTGCCACGACGACATCGGCTGGGGATTGGATTATCCTTGGCTGAAGGAGCAGTTCGGCATGGAGGAGGTCCCCCATAAAAAATACCTCAACGACTACTTTACCGGAAAATGGCCTGGGAGCGACAGCCGGGGGGAGCTTTACAACGATGATCCCCGGCTGGGGGACGCCCGTCTCTGTGGGACGACAGCCTCCCTCTGCGGTGTGGAGGCGGCGGATTTTGAACAGGATCCCTTTAAATTGGAACGGGCGGTTTCCTGTGATTTAACCCTCCATGCCTGGATGCTTTCCCAGAGCGGGATCCCCGTCATATACAGCGGCGATGAAATCGGCCAGCTCAACGACTGGGGATACCGTGAGGACCCGGAAAAGCGGGAGGACAGCCGCTATATCCACCGAGGGGAATTTCGGTGGGATCTGGCAGAGCTTCGCTCCAACATCAACACCCGTCAAGGCAAACAGTTCCAGGGCCTTAGAAGATTGGAGGCCATCCGCGCCCAGGAGCCCTGCTTTGAGGCAGACGCGGATGTATGGTCGGAGGAGAGCGGAAGCCCCCATGTGCTGGCCCTCTGCCGCCGCCGGAACGGGCGGGAGCTGGTGTGCCTGTTTAATTTCAGCCCAGAGTTTGTCCGCGCCGGTGTGGACCGGGAGGGCGGATATACGGAGCTGGTGTATGGGAACCACTATGACAGTATACAGGGAGTGGAGCTTTATCCCAACGGCTTCGCTTGGCTGTTGTCAGATAAGGGAAAAGAGGAGGGCACATTCCACTGAGGAATCCACAGCCCTTTGAAAAAAACAGGCCTTTGCTAAAACAGAAACCAACAGAAAGGAAGCCAAGCTATGAAAGAATTCGAGTATGTGATCACCGATGAACTGGGCCTTCACGCCCGTCCTGCGGGCCTGTTGGTCAAGGCGGCAAAGGGGCTGGACAGCACTGTGACAGTTGGGAAAGCGGGGGGAAAATCCGCTTCCGCTACCAGGTTGATAGCGGTCATGAGCCTTGGGATTAAAAAGGGAGACACCGTTACCGTCACCGTGGAGGGCGGCGATGAGCAGGGCAGCTTTGCCGCTATGGAAGCCTTTTTTAAGGAAAACCTGTAACACAGAAGGGAGGTTCCCCCATGCAGTCAGCAACTGGAAAATCCATTCTGGGTGGGATTGCTATAGGGCCGCTGTGCATTTACCAAAGGGAGGAATCCGTGTTTTCCGCCATTTCGTCTTTAACGCCGGAAGAGGAGCTCGCCCGGTTTGAGGGGGCGCGGCTGAAAGCCATGGAACAGCTGGGTGGGCTATATGAAAAGGCCCTGGACGAGGCGGGGGAGGAGAGCGCGGCGATTTTTGAAATCCATCGGATGATGCTTGAGGATGGGGATTATCTGGACGCGGTCAAAGGCGTGATAGAGGGGCAAAACGCCACCGCTGAACGCGCCGTCACCATAGCTGGGGAAAACTTTGCCGCAGTCTTTGAGGCCATAGAGGACCCCTATATGCAGGCGCGATCTGCCGATATCAGGGATATCTCCCGCCAGGTGGTAAATATCCTTCTGGACAGTGGTGACGGAGAGATGCTGAAAGGGCAGCCCGCCATACTGGCGGCAGACGACCTGACCCCCAGCGAGACGGTACAGCTGGACAAATCCAGGCTGTTGGGGATTATCACCAGGTACGGCTCCAGCAGCAGCCATACCGCCATCCTGGCCCGCGCCATGAATATCCCGGCCCTCATAGGGGTGGACTTTGACAGCAGCTGGGATGGAAAAACAGCAGTTTTGGACGGGTACAGCGGGTGTGTATATATCGATCCCGCCCCTGGGCTGCTCTCCGAGATGGAGCAAAGGCATCAGGGGGATTTAAAGCGGGAATCCCTTCTCCAGGACCTGAAAGGCAAACCCAACATTACCCTGGACGGCAGGGAGATTAAAGTCTGCGCCAACATTGGCAGCGCCGGGGACGTGAACCTGGCCCTCCAGAACGACGCCCAGGGGATCGGTTTGTTCCGCAGCGAGTTCCTGTATTTAGACACCGAAGATTCCCCCACGGAGGAGCAGCAGTTTGCCCATTATAAGCAGGTGGTGGAGGCCATGGACGGAAAAAGGGTTGTTATCCGGACCCTGGATATCGGCGCGGACAAACAGGCCCCCTGTTTTCACCTGGAGAAGGAGGAGAATCCGGCGCTGGGATATCGGGCGATCCGCATCAGCCTGACCCAAAAGAAGATCTTTAAGCAGCAGCTGCGGGCCATTCTGCGGGCCAGCGCCTTTGGCACAGTATCCGTTATGTTTCCCATGATCATCTCTGTCCAGGAGGTCCGGGAGGCCAGGGAAGTTCTGGAAGAGTGCAGGGAAGAGCTGGAGGACCAGGGGATCGCTGTGGGAAAGGTGGAGGTCGGCATCATGGTGGAGACCCCTGCCGCAGTCATGATTGCCGATGAACTGGCGGAGGAGGTAGACTTCTTCTCCTTGGGAACCAATGACCTGACCCAGTACACCCTTGCCATTGACAGGCAGAATCCCAGGCTGGACCGATTCTGTGATCCCCATCATCCGGCGGTTCTGCGGATGATCCGCCAGGCGGTGGAGGCCGGACACCGGCACAACTGCTGGGTAGGGCTTTGCGGCGAGCTGGGAGCGGACCAGGCCCTTACTGAGACGTTCCTGCGGATGGGTCTGGATGAGCTGTCCGTTTCCCCTGGGGCGGTACTGCCGCTGCGAAAACTGATCCGCGGCCTGGACCTGAGAGAGGAAAATAACCCTTGATTCCAGTGAATGACGAATGGATAAAAATAGGCGGTGCAGTATCCCTTGGAGAGGGTGCTGCGCCGCTTTCATCTAGTTGTAAAAATCAAATATGCCTTCATACAGTTCCCGGGCCCGCGCCCTGTCACCCCAGGACAGGCAATCATCCGCATAGGAGAGGGTCCAAAATGGTTCTTTCATGCTGATTTGATGGGGGAGCATCTGCCAGACCCCAAACGCCCTTTTTCCAAACTCGTCAAGATCCATTTTTCTTTGCCGGTAAACGTTTTTCAGCCCTGTGACAAGCGGCCTTCCAAAAAGTTCCCCCTGGAGTGGCATTGGAGTGTATAACCAATAATTCATCAGGATTGACAGGCTTTTTTTACTGTCCCTGGAGCAGAACTCCAGCTCTAAAAGGCAATCGTTTGTCTCATCCTTTAAAAATAGATCATCCATCTTTTTCAGATAATCCTCCCGCTCTGCCAGTCCGTTTTGAAATAGTACAGCGTAAATAAATAATTCTTCCATTCTTCCTCCTATAACTGGTATCGTAAATGAAAAAGGGGAACGATTCCACACGGAACCGTTCCCTTTTTTGGGGAAAAGTGAGCCATCGGAGATTCGAACTCCGGACGCCTTGATTAAAAGTCAAGTGCTCTGCCAACTGAGCTAATGGCCCCTGCTACATTGCCATGCTATTATAGCAAATAATTCCTCTGTTGTCAACAAAAAAACCGAAACTTTCCCAGCCGGGTGGTTGGGCGGATACCCCGCCCAACCAAGAACCCTTACCGTTCCATTTTTTCCAATACTCCGATAAACTCGTCGATTTTTTTCCCGCCTTCGCCCTCTTTGGACTCTATGGCCTCCTGCACGCATCCCTTTAAATGGGCTGCCAGAACTGTCCGGTTTGCCTTCCTCAAAAGCGCTTCCACCGCCAGGATCTGGTTGGAGACGTCGATGCAGTACCGATCCTCCTCTATCATCTTCAGAAGGCCGTCGATCTGGCCCCGGGCGGTTTTCAGCAGACGGGAAACCTGTTCCCTGTCCGCCTTCATAGGGCGGTGACTTCCTTGGGATCGTAGCCTGCCTCGGTAATGGCGCCAGTCAAAACCGAATCCGCAACATTCTCCGCCAGGGTGACTGTGGCGGTTTTCTTTTCCAGATCCACCTTGGCCTCTGTTACCCCGGGAACTTTGGAAAGAGCCTTTTCCACAGCCATCTGACAATGCTGGCACATCATGCCCTCTACAACAATCGCCTTTTTCATCTTGACATCTTCTCCTTTTGTATCCGCCCCGGAATTTTCGGAGACGGGTAAAATGATATGGTTTTCCGCTGGAGGCTCGCCTCCATCGGTTTCCACCTGAAAGCTGGGTTTAAATCCTTTGAGCCGCAGGGCGTTGGTCACCACGCAGACAGAGCTCAGGCTCATGGCCGCCGCCGCAAACATGGGGTTGAGCTTCCAGCCCAGGATTCCAAAAAACACCCCCGCCGCCAGCGGGATCCCCACAGAGTTATAGAAAAACGCCCAAAACAGATTCATACGGATGTTGCGGATCACCGAACGGCTCAGCTGGATGGCGGTCACTGCATCCAGCAGATCGCTTTTCATCAATACCACATCGGCGGACTCCATGGCCACGTCGGTTCCCGCCCCAATGGCGATGCCCACGTCGGCCCGTGCCAGAGCAGGGGCGTCGTTGATGCCGTCGCCGATCATGGCGACCCGCTTGCCCTGGGCCTGGAGCCGTCTGATCTCCTGCTCCTTGTCCTGGGGCAGGACGTCGGAGACTGCCCGGCTCACTCCAACCTGTTTTCGGATCGCTTCCGCGGTGCGCTGATTGTCGCCGGTGAGCATGACCACTTCCAGTCCCATATTGGTCAGCTCCTTAATGGCCTGTTTGCTGGTGGGCTTCACCACGTCCGCTGCGGCGATCAATCCTGCTGCCTTGCCGTCTTTTGCAAAGTACAGGGGTGTTTTGCCCTCCTGTGCCAGGCGTTCTCCCTCCTGCTGCAGCTCCCTCAGATCAACGCCGTTTTCCTCCATCATGGCGGCATTCCCCGCCAGACAAGCTTTGCCGTCCAGGACCGCCGAGACCCCCCGGCCGGAAACAGCGCGGAAATCCTCTGCCTGTTGGATCAATACATCGTTTTCTCTGGCGTATTCCAGAACAGCCTCCGCCAGGGGATGTTCCGACGGGCGCTCCAGGGATGCGGCCAGGGACAACAAGCCACTGACATCTGTATTTGGGGCAGCTATTAGGTCCGTCACCCGGGGCCTGCCCTGGGTGATGGTGCCGGTCTTGTCTAAAACCACTGTCTGAACAGTGTGCGCGTGTTCCAGGGCTTCTGCGGATTTAAACAGCACGCCGTACTCCGCCCCCTTGCCGGTTCCTACCATAATCGCCACCGGTGTGGCGAGCCCCAGGGCGCAGGGGCAGGAGATGACCAGCACTGCAATGCCAATGGACAGGGCAAATTCAAAGGACTGTCCCAGAATCAACCACACTACAAAGGCCAGTACCGCAATGCCGATGACCGTTGGGACAAACACGCCGCTGATTTTGTCCGCCAGTTTGGCGATAGGGGCTTTGGAATTTCCAGCCTCCTCCACCAGCCGGATGATCTGGGCCAAGGTGGTGTCGTCCCCTACCTTTTCCGCCTGGAAGGTGAAAAAGCCTGTTTTGTTGATGGTGGCCGCAATGACCTTGTCGCCTGCCGTCTTTTCCGTTGGAATGCTCTCGCCGGTTATGGCTGACTCATCTACAGAGGTGGTTCCGGATACAATGACCCCGTCCACTGGGATGCTCTGCCCCGGGCGCACAGCCAGAATATCTCCCGCCTTTACCTGCTCCACCGGGATGGTCCTCTCTTCGCCGTTTTCCACAACGACTGCCGTCTTGGGGGCAAGGTCCATAAGCCGGGCGATGGCTTCCCCCGTGCGCCCCTTAGAGCGGGTCTCCAGGAACTTGCCCAGGGTGATCAGCGTCAGGATAGTGGAGGAGGACTCAAAGTACAGGTCCATGTGGTATTTCGCCACAAGGTCCCAGTCCCCATGGCCCAGGCCGTACCCCATGCGGTAGATGGCAAATACCCCATAGGATACCGCCGCCAGAGAACCTATGGCGATCAGCGAATCCATATTGGGGGAGCGGTGCCACAGGGCCTTGAAGCCCCGCTGGAAGTACTTTCGGTTGACATAGATCACCGGCAGGCACAGCAGGAACTGGGTCAATCCATAGGAGACCGCGTTTTCCAGCCCCGCCAGCGCCCCCGGCAGGGGAAGGCCCGCCATATGTCCCATGGAAATGTAGAATAGGGGAATGAAAAAGAGGAAAGAGACAATCAGCCGGGATTTCATCTCCAGAAGCTCCTCCGCCGCAAGTTCTGCAGCGGTCTTTTTGGGCTTTGCGTCTGCAAAGCGCCTTTTATCCTCCGCCTCCGCGCCATAACCGGCGGCTGTCACCGCCAATACAATGGCCTCTGCCGAGGTCTGGGCCGGGTCAAAATCCGCTGTCATGGAGTTGGAAAGGAGGTTTACCTGGACCTTTTCCACGCCCTCCATCTGACTGACTGCCTTCTCCACCCGCGCGGAACAGGCCGCGCAGGTCATTCCCGTTACCTGGAATTTTTGGTGCATATCATCATCTCTTTTCTGACATATCCCCCTCCCCCTGGGAGGGGGATTGAGTATATTGAAATTATAATCAAACCTTGGAAAAATGTCAAGTGTGGATTTTCGGGAAAAACCGCCCTGTATTTACACATGCCTACAATTATTATTTGCGCTTTCCCTTTTCTTTTTCTGTATTGTAAAAATTCCCACCTGTAAATTTTATATTCTGTGAAAAAAAGACTGGAAATCTTTCTGAAATCTGCTATAATGAATAATAGGTATCGTGTACGCCCCCTACTTCTTAAATTTTGGAGTGAATAAAATGAAAACATTAGAGCACCCAATCCAAGAAAAAAAGCAAAAAGAGAAACGTATCGGGCAGAAGGTCGGCAACATGATGGCGTGGATGCTGGCGCTCAACATCATTGTAATTAACGTGGTGTGTATCTTTATGTTTAACAGCCACACTATGGATCTGCTCCGGGAGGAATGCCTGACAGGGACAGAGGTATTGGAATATACCATGCGCAGAGACCCGGAGGCGGATATGGCCCAGCTCCTGTCTGAGCTAAAAAGAGAGTTGGACTGCGAACTTGCTATCTTTAACGGGGATACCGAGCTGTATGGGACTATGTCCTTGAACGGACAGAGTACTGTGGGAAGCAAGATGCAGGATAAAATAAAAACCGCCGTCCTCCAAAAGGGGGAGCATTTTGTTGGCAGTATCGTTCTGGGAGGAGAGAAATACATAGCGTCTTATAAGCCTGTCAAGGACAACTCTGGGCAGATTGTAGGGGCAGTGTTCTCCGGTGTTTCCAGCAGCGATGCCCTGCAAAACGTCCTTGCAACGGTTATTCTTTCCATAGTGATCGGGATTGTCCTAATTATCTTGGGAATCCTCACAATGGCCAGGTATCTGCGCAAGGTGGTTTCCGCTCCTATGGCCAAGATCACCGAAGTCGCTGTAACCATGGAACAGGGAGATCTGGGGGTAAAGAGTGGCCGCGATATGTCTATTGATATCCACTCTAACGACGAAATCGGTCATTTGGCCCGCATCTTTGAGGGGACGATTGCCCGCCTGAGCGGCTACATCGGGGAGATTTCCACCATTCTGGAGGGAATGTCCAACGGCGACCTGACGGTTAACCCCAGCCTGGAGTATGTGGGCGATTTTATCTCCATCAGCTCCTCTATGGAGGACATTACCCGGAAGATGAACCGCACCCTTTCGGAGATTGTGGAGAGCGCCAAGCAGGTTTCCTCTGGCGCGGACCAGATGTCCAGCGGCGCCCAGGCCCTGAGCCAAGGCGCAGTGGAACAGGCCAGCACAGTGGAAAGCCTGGAAAACACGATGCAGGAAATCTCTCAGCGGGTTGCCGACAATGCGGAGAATGCCCAAATCGTCCGGCAGAAGGTTTCGGATATGGGTGAGCAGCTGCTCCAGAGCAATGAGAAGATGAGCGAGATGATCCAGGCCATGGAGGAGATCAATACCAGCTCTAATGAGATCAGTAAGATTGTTAAGACCATTGAGGATATCGCCTTCCAGACCAATATTCTTGCCTTGAACGCAGCCGTTGAGGCGGCCCGTGCGGGGGATGCCGGCAAGGGCTTTGCCGTTGTCGCCGACCAAGTGCGCAATCTGGCGGGCCAGAGTGCAGAGGCGTCCAAGTCCACCACTGTGCTGATTGAGCGTTCCATCAAGGCGGTGACCCAGGGGACCATGATCGCCAACGCCACGGCAAACCAGCTGTCCGGTGTTGTGACCAATGCCGATGAAATTGTTGGAAGTGTCAATGAAATCGCCGGTGCGTCCCGCACCCAGGCGGAATCTGTCGCCGAGGTACAGAGCCAGATCAGCCAGATCACCGCGGTTGTACAGACCAACTCCGCCACTGCCGAGGAAAGCGCCGCCACCAGTGAGGAGCTCAATGCACAGGCGGGTATTATGCGGCAGCTGACAAGTATCTTCAAGCTGGTCCATTGATTGTATGGGTTTCTGATTTTTTTCTTTGGAAGTTTTACGCTATCTGTTATGGGGGAGCTGGTTGACCGGCTCTCTCTTTCTTTTTTAACCGCTGGGAGAACAGGGTGGCAGAGCTGTTTTTTATGGGGAAAACTGTACAATTGCCATAAAGTGTGGTACAATACCCCATAGTATCTGCCATCTCTTATACTTCTATGGAGGAATGACATGTTAAAAGTTTATCGAGCCTTTCGCTTTTGTGCCAGAAAGCTCACCTATATCATTTCCGCTGCTGCCCTTTTGCTTTCAATGGCCTCTGTTTCTCCGGTCCATGCTGATGAGCCGGAGGATTGGGAGGCAGCTGACCTGACCAAGGATTCCGCTGTTGTGATAACGGGAGGCGGTGCGGCTGCGTCGACCCTTACGGACGGCAACCCTAACACCTTTGTCAGTTTTGTCGACGATGGCGAGGTGACAGTTACAGCTCCATCCGGTCAGATGATTTCTGCCCTATACGTTGTGTGGCGGGGTGTGCCGGAGGAATGGACTGTGGAAGCAGGAGGACGTTCTTATGCCGGCGGTGAAAATGGTTTCCTCCATGAGACCGTCAAGTTGGATGAACCAGTGGCAGAGGCTGTGCTGCAGTGGGAATACCGACAGGCCTATCTTGCCGATATCCATATTTTGGGAGAGGGGACGCTTCCCGACTGGGTCCAGCAGTGGGAGGCGCCGGAGGGTCCTGCTGACCTGCTCCTTTTCCCTACCCACGCCGATGATGAACACCTTTATTTTGGAGGTGCCATGCCCTACTATGCCTCCCGCGGGGATACGATTATTCAGGTGTGCTATATGGTCAACCACAATGGAGAGCCTTATCGTCTTCACGAACAGCTGGACGGACTGTGGACAGCGGGGGTCAGGCGGTACCCTGTCATCCCTGAATTTCCTGATATTTATAGCAATTCCCTGTCACATGCCAAAACAGTTTATGACCGGGAGGAGATATTGGCCTACGAGACAGAGATGATCCGACGGTTTCAGCCGATGGTTGTCATTGGTCACGATCTGAAAGGGGAATATGGCCATGGGGCCCATATGCTCAATGCCGATTGTTTGACCGAGGTGATTGAGAAAACGGGAGACCCAGATTACTTTCCGGAAAGCTACGAGGCCTACGGCGGATGGCAGGCCTCTAAGCTGTACCTCCACTTATATGACCAGAATCAGATCATCATGGAGTGGGGAGATATGACGTTGGCCAGTCCTTTTTTCCAAGGCCAAACTGCCCTGGAGGCAGCGATAAAGGCCTTTGACTGCCATGCCTCCCAGCAGGAGTGGTTTCAGGTGACCGCATCCGGGCCGTATGACTGCCGGAAATTCGGGTTGTATTATACAAATGTTGGTTTGGACGAGGCCGGGAATGACTTCTTTGAACATCTGGAGTTGCCCAGGCTGGCTTCTCCATTGGATGCTCCAGAGGAAACGCCCCCTGAGGTGGCGCTGCCTGAGGAAGTGCTGCCGGTGGAACCAGAACAGCCGGAACAAGGCAAGACGGAGGAACCGGCCAACAACGAACCAGAAAAGGTTTTGCCGGTGACTGAGCCCGCTCTCCTTCCCGAGGATGACAGGCCAACCTATTCCCTGAGAATGGCTGCATGGGCTGCAGGGGGAATCTCCCTGGGGCTGTTTGTAATTCTGTTCCTGGTGGGGAGAGTGAAGAAAAACCGGTCAAGGCTGGGGACGAAGAGCAGAAAAAGCTGAGAGGTTGGCTTGGATGCAGAGATAAAGGGGCAGAGCTTTACACGGCTGAAATAAAGTGAGGAAAGGACCCGAAAAAAGCAATGGCGAATCCAGTGACCATTATCATTCCATCCTTAAACCCAGATGAAAAGTTGTTGGATGTGGTGGAGTCCATCGCAGAGGCGGATTTTTCCCGGTTGATCCTTGTGGATGACGGAAGTAAGGCGGAAAACCGGGTTTATTTTGACCGGGCGCTGGAAATTGCCAAAGGGGCGGATATTCCAGCGGTTCTGCTGCGCCACGGAAAGAACTTGGGAAAGGGCCGCGCCCTGAAAACCGCCTTTAACCATTACCTGTGCGACACTGAGGGATGCGTGGGAGTGGTGACAGTAGACGGCGACAACCAACATGGCATTGAAGACATAAAAAGCTGCGCCCAAGCCTTGGTGAAAAGGCCGGATACCATTTTCCTGGGGGCGAGGGATTTTTCCCTGGAGCATATTCCGCCGCGGAGCCGGTTTGGAAACCGCTTTACTTCGGCTCTGTTCCGCTTTGTCTGCGGGCTGCGCATCTCCGATACCCAAACGGGCCTCCGGGCGATTCCCAACAGCTGCCTGATGGATTTTCTGGACCTGGCTGGGGAACGGTTTGAGTATGAGACCAATATGCTTCTGGAAATGAAGGCCAAAGGCTTTCCCTTTCAGGAAATCCCCATACAGACGGTGTACCTGGATGAGAATAAATCCTCTCACTTTAACCCTCTGGTGGACTCCCTCCGCATTATGAGGGTTTTGTTCCGCTTTCTCGCCTCCTCCGGCGCATCCTGGTTGGTGGATATGGGGCTTTTTACCCTGCTCCAGTTTTTGCTTCGGGGCATCCCCATTACGGCAAGCGTGTTTCTCTCCACCGTAGCCGCCAGGCTCTGCTCCTCCCTCCTGAATCTGGCCCTGAACCGCATCGTCGTTTTCCGGCAGCGGGGGAATTTGAGGGATTCGGTGTTCCGCTACTATGTAGTTTGCGCTGTACAGCTCCTCGCCTCTGCAGGGCTGGTTTCAGGATTGCTCCACTCTTTAGGTAGAGCCTGGGCGCTTCCCGTTAAGCTGTGCGTCGATACCCTCTTGTTTTTGGCCAGCTTCCAGATTCAGCGGGAATGGGTATTTCGGAAAGGTTGATGCTTGTGAAGGCCAATACCCCATTGCGCTCCATTTTAAAAAATGCATCCCGGATTTTCCTGCTCCTGCTTCTGCTCCTGTTGTTTGCCCTTTCCTTCCTGGTGGGGGTATGTTGGGTGGTGTTTAAGGGGCCGTCCCCTGCTGCCCGGGATTTGCTGGTGGTCTCCGCTATGGAGACCAGTGCCGCCAAATTTGTTCCCCGCCTTTTTTTCACCCAGGAGGAAATTCAGGAGATCATTGACCGCAACTCTGTCATTCCTACCTATACGGTCACTGACGCTGAAAACAATCCCCCTTCCCAAATGCGCCAGCCCGGTGATTCTTCCGGAGATGGATCCTCTCCGGTGGAGCCTCTTGACCTCTCCGCCGTGGAGCTGGTGGAGGTCAGCGGTTCTACCTTTAAGGGGAAAATGCTCATTGTAAACGATCCCTCCCGGGTCTATGTGGCGACCCCTTCGGAATTTAACCTCCCCTCCGGCGGGCTGCGGGTTGAGGAGATGTGCAAACGGGACAACGCCCTTGCAGGTGTCAACGGCGGCGGCTTTCTGGATGAAAACGGGGTGGGGGACGGAGGCTGCCCCATTGGGCTGGTGATCTCCAACGGCGTGATGATGAAC
>CATJCP010000189.1 GCA_949737515.1 uncultured Oscillospiraceae bacterium
TAAGATTGGGATTGGAACCAGCTTAGGGCGGGCAGCCCCATTAAGCGGGCTTTCTTCCGCTTCGTCCAACTCCGCAGAGTTGGACAAAACCTCCAAGTTTCCTCTTGCAGCCATCCAGCAAACCAACGGTTTGCGAATGATGGCGTACCTAAGACCGGAAACCTTATAGTTTAGAGGGACTTTTCATCGAACTTACGTTAATTATCTCCCCGGCGCACAGCAGCGATTTCTGCTTCAATTTCTTCGTTGCTCATATACCCGCTGGCAGCAGCCTTTTTTCTCATAGATTGAAAAACATTCATAGCCCTTGCCTGCCGGACAGCCCTTATTGTTTCCTCTGAACAGGGGATACCTCATGATAAGGCTTGGCATCCAGTTTTTCCCGGCATCCCAGCCGCCGCGCAACAATTCTCATAGACCATCTTTGAATATAATTGCCCATGCCGCCCATCTGGCGGAGCTGTTTTTCCGGCAGGTACTCCGGCCCCGCGAAACCAGAAACAATCTCCGGGCGGAATTCCCCATACTCTGCAAAGAGACGGCCCATGTCTGTAAAGGGCTGTACAAGCCTGCCGCCCAACTTCTTTCCCAAGAGACGAACCCCAAACATATTCCCTCTTATCAGCGTCCCGGCATGGGCGCAGTTTAACTGCTGTGGCAGCGTTTTCAGAAAACGCTCGCAGCAGCGGCTTTGTGAAGCCTCTGGAAACCCGCCCTGGATTAAAAATGCCATTTTGGTTCCCGGTTTTTCTTTTGGGGAAAGGCCCTCTAAAAATTCCAGCATAAGCCCTGGGATATTCTCCACATACAGGGGGAGGGCAAACAAAATATTTTCATTTTTCTCAAAGGCAGAGCGGGCCTGCCCCCATTGTCTCCGGTCGGACAGATACCATACCTCCGTAGTATGTCCTCCGGCATGTATCCCTTCGGAAAAGGCTTCAATGATTCTGGCAGTGTTGCTCCTGCTTTGGGGGCGCGCTGCCCCGCTGATAATGGTTAAATGCACTGTAATGTCTCCTCACATTTTTCCAGAGGGAACACACCCAGGCTTTTTCCATAGAAGTTTAAAGTAAAGCGTTCCATCCAGTATTTTAGGTATTCTTCATCCCCCTTGCCGGAATAAAGGAGGATGAAGCGGTAATCTTTTTGATAGCGTGGGACATGGCGGATCTGCCCGTCCTGGACACAAATATACATGGTTGCAAGGGGCAGCAGGCGGTCAATTACGTTTTTCATTGCGGAATGGATAAAGCCAAAAGAAGTCCCTGAAAGCAGGACAACGGCATCATATTGCAGGCATCCTTTTAAAATTTGCTCATAGTCATCATGTAAAGCGCATTTCCCCGGCGTTTTCAGCCAGCAGGCGTTGCATCCAAGGCAAGGGCTGATTTTCATTTCTTCTGTATAGAATACCCTGCTGCAATCTACTTTGGAAGTGAGAAAGCGGACAGCTTTTTGTGCCTGCGGGTCATTTGCAGGCAAAGTGCTTACTATCATTAAGTTCATTTTTACTCTTATTTCTCCCTCTTATTTTAATCATCCTCGTGCTGCGTCAGCGTCACGCTTCCGCTGGCTATTTTAAAGTTATATTCCTTTTCCCCCTTGCCTGTCACCTGTTTATCCTTTTTATCATTATCCAAATGGGGGAACCCGTTGTAAAAGTCTCCGCTGGACACCTTATAAGAGACTGTAAATCCCGTATCTTCCGCCTCTTTCTGGGGCAGTGCCAGATAAACATCCCCGCTGGATACCATACAGTCCAGCGTTTCGGGAAGGATAGAAGAAGCAACGTCAAGTGTGCCGCTGGAGCATTTCAGTTCCCCTTGGGAAATGCCCCCGTCAAAAGAAAGATACCCAGAGGAAATCGATGCCTTTAATGCAGTAGGATCGCCAAAGGTTTCAACATTAATTCCACCAGAAGAAATCTTTATTTCCATCTCATCTGCTTCTGCATTGTACAAACCAAGGTTTCCACTGTCAACATGAAGGAGCATACTGTCCGCAGATACCATGTCCATATTGGCGTAACCGCTGGCAAGGTGGAATTCCAGGTTCTCTAAATTGAGTTCATCACAATAAAAATAGCCGGAGCCAATGCCAACTTTCAGATCCTTTACGGTGTTTTCAGGAAGATACAGGTTAATTTCCGTTTGGACGGAGCCTATTGTCAGCCATCCGCTGCCGCTGATGCGGATATCGGTAGAATTTCCTGTTTCTTCAACAATTAAAGAGGGGGTTGGGCCAAGATGGAGCCCGCGTATTTTGTTTTTCATTTCCACATAGGGGATGTCATCCTTAGCCAAATAGATGTTAAAGTTGCCGCTGCCAGAAGAAGTGCTCAGCTTTTCTAGGGCGTTTATGTTTAAATCCACCTTCTGGACAGAATCTGCGACAACATCTGCCCCTGACGCGGCACATCCCGTGAAGAACAGTAGAGCCGTCAGGCACGCGGTACAAAGATATTTTAACTTCATTTTATTTCGTCCTTTCATCTTCGGTGTAAAAACCCTCTACCAATTATAACAGTTTTCAAGGATGTTTTACGTCAAATTAGAAGAAAAAGATGGGATCAAAAAGCAATAGGGACGGTTTTGAGCCGTCCCTATCTTCAATCCATATCTTATGCTTTCCCAATAGAGCCAAACAGCTCCATCTTTTCTTTGACCGCCTCCATGATTGCCTCATAGCCGGGCTTGAGCAGCTTGCGGGGATCGTAACCCTTGCCTTTTTTGTCCGAACCGGCTTCAATGTACTTTCTGGTGGCCTCGGCAAAGACGATTTGGCATTCAGTGTTGACGTTGATCTTGGACACGCCCAGAGAGATGGCCTTTTTGATCATTTCCTCTGGGATGCCAGTGCCGCCGTGGAGAACCAAAGGGATGCCCCCGGAAACTTTTTCCACCTCGGCCAGGACGTCAAAGTCCAACCCGGGCCAATTTGCAGGATACGGGCCATGGATGTTTCCGATGCCGGCCGCCAGCATATCGACACCCAGGCTGGCAATCCGCTCGCACTCCTTGGGATCTGCCTTTTCACCGCCGCCGATGATGCCGTCTTCCTCGCCGCCGATGGCGCCTACCTCAGCCTCCACCGAAACGCCTTTTTCTCTGGCCCGGCGGATCACTTCCTTGGTTTTCTCAATATTCTCGTCAATAGGGTAGTGGGAGCCGTCGAACATTACCGAAGAAAAACCAGCCTCAATGCAGCCCAGCGCGCCTTCATATTCACCGTGATCCAGGTGCAGGGCAACAGGGACGGTAATATTCAGGGCCTTCAGCATACCGTTTACCATACCCACAACAGTTCCGTATCCGGTCATGTATTTGGCCGCGCCCTCGGAGACGCCAAGGATGACAGGGGAATTGCAGGCCTGTGCAGTGTTCAGAATGGCTTTGGTCCATTCCAGATTGTTGATGTTAAATTGACCGACGGCATATTTGCCCGCCTTGGCCTTTTGAAGCATTTCCTTTGCAGATACCAGCATAGTGTTGCGACCTCCTAAATGTATTTACTTGTCCGATTCCCCAATGAAAGGGAAACGGGGGTTATCCTTCTTCCATTATAGGTTAATTTCTTCCAGAATGCAATGATAAAACTAGAAGAATTCCTGAAAAAATACCAAAAAATTCTTATTATGGCAGGGCAAAGGCCTCCAGGGCCTCCGGCGCGTCAGCTACCAGGTCTTCGGCAGTATCAGGCGGCAAAATTTGTCCCCGCTCTGCTGCATCCTCCCGCATGAATTGGTCCATGGCATCAGCCACCTGTTTGGAGTAGCGCACTGCCTCGACAACAGTTTTGGCCCCTTTTACCACATCTCCAGAGGCGAAGACGCCCCGGCGGGTGGTGTGGCCGTTTGCATCAGTAATGATCAATCCCCGCTCGTTTACCTCAATGCCATATGTGGTAGAGACAATCTGACTCCGCGGCCCCTGGCTAATGGAAATGATAGTGGAATCCGCTGCAAACAGTTTTTCGGTATCGGGGATTTCGATAAAGGAGCCATCTTCCTTTTCCTCCACATCTCGGAAAACGGCACCTTCGTCGGTCAGCTCCACCGGGGCCTTGCAGTACTCAAAGGAGACGCCGTCCATCATGGCATACTCTGTTTCGTGCTGGCTGGCAGCAACTGTACTGGCCCGGGAGAACACCGTGACAGTCTGTGCTCCCTTGCGCAGGGCGGTGCGGGCTACATCCATGGCCGCGTTGCCTGCGCCAATGACATTGACTCTTTCTCCAAGGTTGTAGGCGTCAGGGTTACTCAGATAGTCGATGGCATAGTGGACATTGCCCAAGCTTTCGCCCCGTATGCCCAGGGTATTGGGTTTCCAGACGCCGGTTCCAATAAAGATAGAGCGGTATTCATCCCGGAACAGGTCGTCCACCCCAATGGCGGCCCCAATGGCGGTATTGGGGCGGATGCGGATCCCCATAGAGGTCATCAGCTTTTTATATCTGTCCAGGATGGTCTTGGGGAGCCGGAACTCAGGAATACCATACCGGAGCACGCCGCCGATCTGGTCCCTGGACTCAAAGATGGTCACATCGTAGCCGCGGGTAGCCAGAATAATAGCGATGGTAATCCCCGCGGGGCCAGAGCCGATGATGGCGCAACGGATATTTTTGCGGGGCGAGAGGACGGGCTTCAGCTTATCAAGATAGTTGTCGGAAATATAGTTTTCAATGCTGCTGATGTGGATGCCGGATCCCTTACGGTTCAAAACGCAGTGACCCTCGCACTGATTTTCGTGGTTGCATACCAGAGAACAAACCAGGGAGAGGGGATTGTTCTGAAACACCATCTGCCCTGCATCATTGATTCCGCCAGTGATAAAGGTGTGTATCATATCGGGGATGGGGGTGTTGATGGGGCATCCGGTGCGGCACAGGGGCTTTTTGCAGTTGAGACAGCGCTTGGCTTCGTTGATCACATGGACTGCCATAGGAAAATTCCTCGCCTTCTAAAAAATGGTAGAAAATTAGGCTAAAATGTCTGCATTTTACACTTTTTCTGTCTTCTTTTTATTCATTATACCACAAAAAGAAGAAACATCAAGCCGGTTTTCTGTCAATGAGCGAAATTTCTCATATCTCCAGGAACCAGAACAGGAAACTGTGTCTGGATTGCAGCCGGGCGAAAGGGGAAGCGGTCCGTTAAAGCAGACTGACCATAAAATTTTCGTAGGCGTCGTCCAGTCCGTCATAGGGGTTGGGGTTGCCGCCGTTGGTGCTTTTACACTGGTTGTCGCTGTATTCCTGGCCCACGGAGAACAGTTCTCCCACGGTTATGGGGTATCCTGCCTCACAGGCAACCTGGCAGAATGCGGCCATAGGGTCTGGCTGCTGACGGGTTGATAGTAATCTTTGCCGGAGAAATTCGTCGTGATATGCTCTGTCCAACAGCTTTTGTAGTTGATATCCGGTTCGGTCCATAAACTTTCCTCCTTAATTAAAAAGAAACAGCTGCGAAGAAATTCCTTCACAGCCGAAAAAGCGTATCAACTTGCAGAATTGGATTCCAACGCAGCAACACGGACCTGGAGATCGTCAATTTGGAGCTGCAGCTGCCGGTTTTGATTTTCCAGCTCCCACTGCTTTTCATGGGTGAGCTTGTATCCGTCAAAGAGAGCATCGATACGTTTGGCAACGTCGTTTTCAATCATGATCTGCGTTTTGCGGAGCTCAACGGCTGTGCTCCGGGCAAGATCCTCTACATTGGTTAGGCGTTCGTCAATTTTTTGGAAGCGTTTGTCCAGTACCTCAGTCTGGGTTTCCAACAGAGAGGCAATCTGATTTAACAGCTCGTTGTTATCCATAGTGCAGCCCTCCTTGATTGATTCTATCATAAGGATATCATATCTGAAAAGCGACGTCAAGATTGATAGTTCCTGAAAGCAGGGCGGCCGCATAAAAATTTAAAAAAGAAATAGCTTTTTGCACCTCACTGGCATCGGGATATATGATCCAATTCATATATTTCCTGCTTTAAGGCCGTCCTTCCGGGCAGCTTTATTTTTATGCTATATTTGCTTTATCTGCTGTTTTTCTATCACATGCTTCACATAATAGAGGAAATATTTTATTTAAATCAGTCCCTCAAAAATATCATCCAAAGAAATATCTAAATCATCATAAAGACTGCATTTAAAATGAGTGACAACTGCATCACGCTCTGCTTTACTCATTTTATTCAGCATCCAGTCAGAATAAACAGTATAAATTTTGTGAAGGACAAATTCATTGTTGACATTGCGGTAAACTTCAACGAATTTGTCGGCAGGACTGACAATCCAATATTCCCGAACACCACGTTTGGCATAAACATTCTTTTTATGCGTTTTATCATTCCATGCTGTGCTGGGTGAAAGAATTTCGACTACCAGATCGGGTGCGCCATGAACTCCATCTGTTTTAATTTTGTTAGGGTCGCAAACGACCATCATGTCAGGAATAAAATGATTCTCCTCTGTTAAATATACCAAGGCCCCATCCGTAATTGGAATACACTTTTTCCCTTTCAGATAATTTTTGAAAATATTAAATATATTTCCTGCAATTAAAACATGATTGACCGCAGTCGGGGACATTGCAACTATTTTTCCATCAATCAGTTCTTCTTTCCAGTCTATCCTGTATGCTTCTGATATATTATTTCCTCCTTTTTACACCGACCGTTTGGGCGGCTTTATTTTTTTCCCAGATATCATATCTTTCATCACTAATTCCCAGAGTGGATGCTTTTGTCAAACTCAATGGAGCCATATTATTATGGGGAAGCAACTTACCTGGCCTTGCCGGGGGCTCCTATTGAGAGCTTTAACGAAAAAAGGACCTAAAATCCGCACGATTTCAGGTCCTTTTTGGTGGACGATAAGGAACTCGAATCCCTGACATTTCGCACGTCAAGCGAACGCTCTACCAGCTGAGCTAATCGTCCATATTTGATTGTCCTCTTCTTTGGGACGGTTATGATTATACTATGTCCTCTAAAAAAAAACAAGTCTTTTTTTAAAATTTCTTATATTTCGTTATATTAAACAAAAAAACGCATTTGATTTTCAATGGTTTGTAAGACTGCTTTGGAAATAGTATTGTCTATGTTTTCTTCCTATGATATAATTAAGAAGCGTATATAGTTTAATTACCGTGTTTTATTTAGTAAAATCAAGAAAACAGAGCAATCCGCCAGAGCCTGATGCAAGGAGGACAAATTTTGATTGTAATGGGAATTGACCCCGGATATGCCATTGTGGGATATGGGGTAGTGCGCTACGAAAACAATAAATTCACTCCCTTGGACTACCGCTCCATCACCACCCCCGCCGGGATGCCGCTGGAACGCCGCCTAGAGATCATCTACGACAGCCTGACCCAGGTTTTCCTCAAAAATAAGCCAGAGGCAGTGGCGGTGGAACAATTATTTTACCAGCACAATCAGACCACTGTCATTTCTGTCGCCATGGCTCGGGGAGTGATCCTCCTTTGCGCCCAAAAGTGCGGCGTGCCCTTTTATGAATATACACCCATGAAGATCAAGCAATCGGTGGCGGGTTATGGAAACGCGGACAAGCAGCAAGTGATGGAGATGACCCGCCGGCTGCTGGGCCTCCAGGAGGTCCCCCGGCCCGACGATACCGCCGACGCTTTGGCAGTGGCAATCTGCCACGCTCACAGTTCCGCCTCGGCACTGTCCCGGATTGAGGCGGTTTCCAAAATGGGGCAGTACAACACTGGTGGCGACCGGTCTACCGCTTTTGCAGGGGGAAATTTGAAAATTCGCAGCAGCTGGGGCGGAAATGGTTACGGGGCAGCGGTTTCCAGACAGAAAAAAAGGCAAAACAGACGTGCAAACTGATAAAAACAGGAGGGAACTTGGATGTTTTACAGTTTAAGGGGCAAGCTGTTATTGACCCAGGCAAATATGGCTGTGGTTGAGTGCGGCGGTGTAGGATACAGGTGCCAAACCTCCCTTTCCACCCTGCGTAAGCTCCCCAAGGCCGGCGAAGACGCCCTTCTGTATACATATTTGTATATCCGGGAGGGGGCTGTCGATCTTTACGGCTTCTCGGATATGGAGGAGCTGAACTGCTTTAAAATGCTTATCGGCGTATCCAAGGTCGGTCCAAAGGCGGCTCTGTCCATTCTCTCCGACCTTTCTCCGGAACGCTTCGCCTTGTGTGTTGCCTCTGGAGACGCCAAAACCATTACCCGTTCCCAGGGGGTGGGTGCGAAGCTGGCAGAGCGGATTGTCCTGGAATTGAAGGATAAGATCAAGGGAATGGAGGTCTCCAAGGGCTTTTCCGCCGACGAGATCCCCATGCCAGAGGACTCTACCAGCATCGGGGAAGCCATCAGCGCCCTGGTGGTGCTGGGGTATTCCCAGTCTGAGGCCGCATCAGCCCTGGCCGGGCTGGACCCAGGCCTGCCAGTGGATAAGCTGATTACCCTGTCCCTGAAGAGCCTTGCTGGACAGTGATCAAACAGTACATAAAAGGATGGAGGAAACAGGCTGGAAATGGGCGGAAAAAGAGATATGGATATAGAAGAAGCGCGCTATGAAACCCGAGTGACCTCGCCGGAAACCATGGAAGAAGATTTCGACCTGGAAACAACCCTCCGGCCCAAATCCCTCAAGGAATATGTTGGCCAAGAAAAGGTAAAGGAGAACCTGGCGGTCTATATGGAGGCAGCCAAGCGCCGGGGAGAGCAGCTGGACCACGTGCTTCTATACGGCCCGCCCGGGCTGGGTAAGACCACGCTGTCGGCTATCATCGCCAATGAGATGA
>CATJCP010000190.1 GCA_949737515.1 uncultured Oscillospiraceae bacterium
CCGCCGGTATCCTCCCAGATTTCCGGGCCGGTGGAGGCTTCGTGGGCAGCAGGATTAGCCGGATTGGTAAACTGCCCGGGGATAAAGCTGCCGGGTAGCTCCTTAGCCAGCTCCTCTGCCTTGTCGATGGCCCCCTTCATGCCCAGCTCCCCGGCGGTCAGCACCAGTTCCGCGCCGTAGGCCTTCATAGCCTGCATACGCTCCCGGCTCATGGTATCCGGCATAACGATGATTAAGCGGTATCCCCTCACAGCCGCACACATGGCCAGCCCGATCCCGGTGTTGCCGGAGGTGGGTTCGATAATGACTGCCCCCGGCTTTAACAGCCCCTTTTCCTCCGCCTGATCCAGCATGGCCCTGGCTACCCGGTCCTTGGCAGATCCCGCTGGGTTAAAGCCTTCTGCTTTGGCGATAACGCGGGCCTTCAGGCGGTATGCCTTTTCCATCTGTGTGAGCTCCACCAGGGGAGTGCGGCCTATCAGTTGTTCCATAGAGGTGTAAATTTTGCTCATGTCCAGTTCCTCCCTGCAGATCATTTAGGGAACGATCAATAAGAACCATATCATTCCGATTGAATTTATATGTTTCAGCTGGTTTGATTATAAGATAGTACTGACCGGTATTGATCCAAAAAAGATTTTATCATATATTTTCCTTTTTTTCAATGGATTTCGGCGGTGCAGGGTATGTAGCTTGTGCAGATTTTCAGTTTGCAATTTCTGGAAAACTGGCGTATGGGGTATGAATATCCTCCAACTGTCAGATACTATAACCGTTTCAAACCAAAGAATCAAGGGGGAATCCATGTGAATATCAATCCGGCCCAGTCCTATATCACCTGCGAATTTGAATCTATCGACCAGGCCGACCTGGGCATTGGCCGCCTGATCAAGGAAACCGGAGGAATAAGGGGCGTCACCATGCGCCGCCGCCAGCAGAACCGCCCTCATTCCGCTCCCATTCTGCCGGCCGTCGATCCGGTGACCGACAGCTCTCCAGCCTATCTCATGGCGGCGAACCCCCACAGCCTGTTTTCCATTCTCCAGGAGTCTGGGGAACAGGTGGAACCGGAGCAGATACGAAGCGTTGCCGCTGAGGTGAGATGCAACCGTAAGAACGCCAGAGATGTGGCCTCCCGCCTGACCAGCTTGGGGGCGACCCATATCCACATCCACTAAAAACCTGAAAACCAATTTTGGGAATCCTGTTCCATTCTTTAATACCGATTGTTTTAAATAAGTCCGCTTGCCAGACACAAGTGAATTTTCACCATAAAAAATTCATTTTCGCGTCCACTTAAGCCCCTTGATTTATAGCGTGTTTCAGTTAAAATAAGAGAAATCAGGAATGCATCGGCGCAAAGGGGCATAGAAATAGGATACCCCAAACTGGCGGCAATGCGGCGGTAACTGAAAAATCGTATATGGAATACAGAGCAGGGGCGCGGCGCAGAAAGAGGAAAGCAGGAAAGGACTAATACGGCGTATGAGTGAATATAAACCGGAAGGAAGCCTGATGGATACGGCGGAAAACCGTGGGGCTATGAAAAATCAGGCGGCCCTGGCAGAGGCGATGCAGCAAAAGAAGGTGCTGGAGGCCCGGGCTGTGGTCTGCGACAGCGGGCACAACCTCCATGTGCCGCTGTGCAGCGGGGTGAGGGGGATCATTCCCAGGGAAGAAGGCGCTTTGGGAATAGCGGACGGCAGCACCCGGGACATTGCCATCATATCCCGGGTCAACAAACCGGTTTGTTTTCGCGTTATGGATTTTAAACGGGGAGAAGACGGGGATACTGTGGCGGTGCTGTCCCGGCGGGTGGTCCAGGAACAGTGCATGGAACAGTATGTCTCCCGCCTGACCCCTGGGGATGTAATCGACGGAAGGGTCACCCATTTGGAGACCTTCGGGAGCTTTGTGGATATTGGCTGCGGGATCTGTTCGCTGATCCCCATTGATGTGATTTCAGTATCCCGTATTTCCCACCCGGAGGACAGGTTCCGTCCCGGGCAGTACATCCGCGCTGTGGTGCAGTCCACAGATGGAAAGCGCGTTACCCTGACCCACCGGGAGCTGTTGGGGACATGGGAGGAAAACGCCGCCCTGTTTCAAAACGGGGAGACGGTGGCGGGGATCGTCCGTTCGGTGGAGGACTACGGGATTTTTGTGGAGCTGACCCCAAATTTGGCAGGATTGGCGGAACCAAGAGAGGGCGTGACTCCGGGACAGCAGGCGAGCGTTTACATAAAGAACCTGATCCCAGAGCGGATGAAGGTAAAGCTGATTATGGTAGACGCTTTTGATGCTGATTACCAGCTGCCGCCCATGCGGTATTTTTTCCAGGGGAACCATATGAACCGATGGATCTATTCGCCGGAAACCTCTCGCAGAAGGATCGAGACAGTGTTTGACCGGCAGCAGGGCCCGGAGGAAAATTGAATCACACGCAGAGAGGCCCCGCCGGGATATTCATATCATCCCGGCGGGGCCTCTTCCTGCCTTGGAAAGAGAATTTATTTTTGAACAGGCTCAAAGTAAGCCTGGGGATAACTGCAGACAGGACAGACTTGAGGGGCGGACTCCCCAGCGTATAAAAATCCGCAGTTGAGGCAGATCCACTGGATGGGCTGCTGCTTTTGGAAAACAGCCTTCTGGTTGACGTCGTCCAGGTTCTTCTGATACCGTCCGTCGTGGAACTTTTCCACGCCGCCCACCAGCTCAAATTTCCGGGCGATCTCGCTGAACCCTTCCTCCCGGGCGATCTTGGCATAGTCGGCGTACATGGAGGTCCATTCAAAGTGTTCTCCCTGCTGGGCGTCTGCAAGGTTCGCAGCCGTGTCTTTGATGTTCCCGCCGTGGATGTATTTGAGCCACAGCTCCGCGTGGGCCTGTTCGTTGCAGGCGGTTTCCTCAAAGATATGGGCGATCCCCTGGTATCCCTCCTCCTTGGCCTTGGAGGCAAAGATGCGGTATTTGGTCATGGCCTGGGATTCCCCGGCAAAGGCGGAGTAGAGGTTGGCTTCAGTACGGCTTCCTTTTAATTCCATATGATTGTTTCTCCTTTTTTTATCATTTTATTCCAAGTTTTCGTCTTTGGGGAGCGTTTCGGAGGAGATATCCTCCGGAGCTGTCTTATCGGGCTTGGAAACGCCGAAATAGCTTTGGATCTGCTGGAGGAACCTTTGGGACAGACGGTATTCCTTGGCGTTGGGCCATCCCCCGTCCAGGGGAAGCTGGAATGCGGGCTCCTCCCTCTGCCCTGACAGATAGGAAATAGAGGCCCTGCGGGTTTCAAAATCCGTGTAGGTGATATCTGTGTCCACAATGTTGACGATCTCTTTAAACAGGAGATCGGATGCCTGGGAGCTGGCTAAGGAAAGCTTGTCGTTGATGATCTTGGCCGCCAGCTCGGCGGTGATTTCCGCCCGGGTGGTCTCGCCCCCAGGGTAGCTGGGGTAGGTGACAATGTCCAGCGCCTTTTGTCCGTCCACCAGCTGGAGGCCCTGGGATAGGCGGATGGACCGCTCCTCATCCTGGTAATTCAGCGCCCAGCGGAGGGCGTACTGTACCGGCCCGATCTGCTCTGCAGCTTCCCGAAATCCCTTTAGATCCATCACCACATAGCGGTCAATGGGGACTTCCAGAGTGGTGGAAAGTGCCTTGACCGCCAGGGAACGGCCTCCGTAGCGAAAGACCTCCCAAAGGGGCTGAGGCGTTGCGTCCCCTTCCGGCTTGACTACCATGGTCTGAGGGGGCAGGGACACCACCGGGATACGTTCGTTTACTGGGTCAAACCGCGCCAGCAGGTAGGTGTTGGATGCGCTTTCCCCATCCCGGACGCCCATGAACAGGACAGTAAGGCTGTCCGACTCCTTTGCAGGGGAGCTGCCTGAGCGAGCGCCGGAGGAAACAGGGTAGGGAACGTCGGCAGACCCCTGAACAGCCTCTGCCTCCCCGAGAAAGATATTTTTCCCGTTGAGGATGCAGAAGGCAGTGACTGAACACAGGGCGAGAAGGGACAGGAAAAAGGACAGAATAAAGCTTCTCCGGTAGACCTGCCGCATGTTTTTTCGCCGCTTCTTGTTCATGACAGACAGTAGCCCTCCTTTCTGGTTCTATTTTAGGAGAGCCGGGAGTTTTTATACAAATTTTTGGAAAAGCCTTTGAAAAGGGGTTTCAAAGGGGCTGTAAATATGCTAATATGTAGTAGATTGAATGCGTGCGGAAACGCCGCCAGAACACAGGATAGGAAGGGACGATATCATATGGTAAAGCTTTCCGGCCAGGGAATCTGGCTGTTAAATGGACAGACGGTGATTGAGGAGGATGGACAGGCCCCGGAAAAAATACAAAGGGCCTTGGGATATATTCCAACCAAAGAGGAGGGGATCCGGCAGACCATCGCCTATTCCGTCTTAAAGGAGCACAATACCTCCGAGGATATGGAGGCGCTGAAGCTGCGGTTTGACGCTCTGGCCTCCCACGATATCACCTATGTGGGGATTATCCAGACGGCCCGGGCCAGCGGAATGGAGCGTTTCCCCCTGCCCTATGTGCTGACCAACTGCCATAACAGCCTCTGTGCGGTAGGGGGAACCATCAACGAGGACGACCACCTCTTCGGCCTTTCCGCTGCGAAAAAGTATGGCGGGATTTATGTGCCGCCCCATCTGGCGGTGATCCACCAGTATATGCGGGAGATGATGAGCGGCTGCGGTAGGATGATCCTGGGGTCGGACAGCCATACCCGCTATGGGGCGCTGGGGACCTTGGCCATCGGCGAGGGAGGCGGTGAGCTTGCAAAGCAGCTTTTGGGAAACACCTACGACGTAAACCGGCCCCAGGTGGTGGCGGTTTACCTTACCGGGACGCCCGCCAATGGGGTAGGCCCCCAGGATGTGGCGCTGGCCATTATCCGGGCAGTGTTTGCCAACGGGTATGTGAAGAACAAGGTGATGGAATTTGTGGGGGACGGCATCGCCAATCTCAACTGCGAATACCGCAACGGCATTGACGTTATGACCACTGAAACCGCCTGCCTTTCCTCCATCTGGACAACAGACAGCCGGACAGAGGAGTATTTCACTGTTCACGGCAGGCCGGAGGCCTATCGGGAACTCCGCCCAGGGCAGGCCGCGTATTACGACGGCATGGTATATGTGGATCTCTCCCAGGTGGAGCCGATGATCGCCATGCCCTTCCACCCCAGCAATGCCTTTTCCATCCGGGAGCTGTACGAGAACCTGGAGGACATCCTTTTCCAGGTGGAGGAAAACGCCACAAAGCAGCTGGGAACCCCCGGCGTGCGGGTTTCCCTGCGGGACAAGATTGTGGACGGAAGGCTCCGGGTGGAGCAGGGGGTCATCGCCGGGTGCGCCGGGGGAACCTATGACAACCTGGTGGACGCGGCGGATATCCTGCGGGGACACTCCATTGGATGCGATGAATTCTCCCTGAGCATCTATCCTTCCAGCCAGCCGGTTTATATGGAGCTGATTCAAAACGGCGCGATTTCCGCCTTTATGGAAAGTGGCGCGACAGTCCGGACAGCGTTCTGCGGGCCGTGCTTCGGGGCGGGGGATGTGCCGGCCAACAACTGCCTGAGCATCCGCCATTCCACCCGCAACTTCCCCAACCGGGAGGGTTCCAAGCCGGGGAACGGGCAGATTGCGTCGGTGGCCCTGATGGACGCCCGCTCCATTGCCGCCACGGCGGTCAACGGGGGCATTTTGACCCCTGCCACAGACCTGGACCTGTCCTTCACCAAGCCCAGATATGTTTTCCACAAGTCGGTGTACGACAACCGGGTATACGACGGATTCCAGAAGGCCGATCCTTCGAAGGAGCTGCGGCTGGGGCCCAATATCGCCGACTGGCCCAAAATGTCCGCCCTTACCGATGACCTTCTGCTGACTGTGGCCAGTGAGATTCACGACCCTGTCACCACCACCGACGAGCTGATCCCCTCCGGCGAGACCTCCAGCTATCGCTCCAATCCCCTGAAGCTGGCGGAGTTTACCCTGTCCCGCAAGGACCCTGGATACACCGGACGGGCAAAGGAGCTCCAGAAGGTGGAGTTTGGCCGGCTGGCCGGCGTTTCCCCCGAGGAAACCGAAAGTGTCAGGGCCTTGTTTGAGAGAATCCGGGGAATCGCCGGATTTGAGAAGATAGATTCCGCAAAGACCGGTATTGGAAGCTTGGTATACGCTGTAAAGCCTGGAGACGGTTCGGCGAGGGAACAGGCCGCCTCCTGCCAGAAGGTTCTGGGGGGATGGGCCAACATCGCCAGGGAATACGCCACCAAGCGTTACCGCTCCAACCTGATCAACTGGGGGATGCTTCCCCTGGTGTTTGAAGGGGATATCCTGCCTTTCGGGCTGGGGGACAGCGTGTTCCTGCCCGGGATCCGCCGGGCTGTGGAGGAGAAGCGAGAGGACATCCAGGCCTACGCCCTGAGACAGGACGGGACGGCCGTTCCCTTCCAGATGAAGCTTTCCGGCCTGACCGATGACGAGCGGAGGATTATTCTGGCGGGATGCCTGATCAACTTTAACGGGGAAAATATAAAATAAAGGACACATTAGGGTCCGGGAGGCAGGATATGGGTTTGACATTTATCACTTCCAACCAAGAAAAGTTCAGGATAGCGGATTCCATTATGAAGAAAAAAGGGATTCAGTTGTCCAGACAGGGGATGGAACTGACCGAGCTTCAAAGTGAGAATCTGCTGGAAATAGCGGAATACTCCGCCGCTGAAGCCTTTGGCAAACTGA
>CATJCP010000191.1 GCA_949737515.1 uncultured Oscillospiraceae bacterium
GACAGCTGCGCCTATAAAATCCAGCAGCTTGTGCCGTCCGCGCGGATCGTCACCGCACATGGCAAAATGAACGAGGAACAGCGGTTCGGCGTGGCCCACAAGGAGCGTTTGAAGGAGATGAAGCACAATGTGGACGTCCTCACCCTTTCCGCCACCCCCATCCCCCGGACCCTGAACATGGCCATGTCCGGCGTGCGGGATATGTCGGTCATTGAGGAGGCCCCTGCCAACCGCCATCCGGTTCAGACCTACGTGCTGGAACACGACTGGGGGATCCTGGCTGAGGCCATCCGCAGGGAGCTGCGCCGGGGCGGGCAGGTGTTCTATCTCCACAACAACATCGCCACCCTGGAACGGTGCGCCAGCCAGATCGCCGGGCTGGTCCCTGACGCCAGAATCGTCATTGCCCATGGGCGGATGGCGGAGGAGCAGCTTTCCAACACCTGGAAGATGCTCATGGACCACGAGGTGGATATCCTGGTCTGCACCACCATCATCGAAACCGGGGTGGATGTGGCCAACTGCAACACCCTCATTGTGGAAAACGCCGACCACATGGGCCTTTCCCAACTCTACCAGCTCCGGGGACGGGTGGGCCGGTCCAACCGCCGCGCCTTTGCCTATCTCACCTTCCAGCAGGGCAAGGAGATTTCGGAGATCTCTGCCAAGCGGCTGGCCGCCATCCGGGAATTTACCTCCTTTGGCTCCGGCTTCCGCATCGCCATGCGGGATCTGGAGATCCGGGGGGCCGGGAACATCCTAGGGGCGCAGCAGCACGGGCACATGGAGTCGGTGGGATATGACATGTACGTGAAGATGCTCTCCGAAGCCGTCCAGGAGCAGAAAGGGGAAAAACCTGTTTCCTCCATTGAGGCGGAATGCCTCATCGACGTCCGGGTGGGGGCCCATATCCCGGAATCCTACATCGGCAGCCTGTCCAACCGGATCGATATCTACAAAAAAATCGCGGGCATCCGCAACGAGGCCGACGCCATGGACGTTACCGACGAGCTGATCGACCGGTTTGGGGAGCCGCCCAAGGCGGTGAAGGGGCTGATCGACGTGGCCCTGATCCGGAACCTGGCCATCCAAATGGACATTTACGAAATTTCCCAGGGGGAGGAACGGATCACATTCTATACCCACAGCCTGGACATGAACCGCATTGGGGCTCTGTCGGCCAAATACCCCGGCAGGGTTTCCGCCGGGGCGGTGGATAAGGCCTGCATTTACCTGGCCCTGGAGCGTTCGGAAACCATCCTGGAGCTGCTACGGGAGGCCCTGGTGTGTATGAAAGAGGCCCAGGACCGGATGGAGCAGGGGGAAGCCGGAGAGCAGGGGGAAGCCCCCCAGACGCCCCGCCGCGCCAAGCCTGTGGAGAAAAAAGCCACCTCCGCCATGGAACGCGCCCTGGAAATGCAGAAGGCCATGACGGCCCAGAAACGCGCCTCAGCCCAACAGGCCGCCCAAAGGCAGGCCCGTACACCCCGGAAGGGATAAAGCTTCCATAATTCCGCGCCAACGCAAAAGGCCGGAGAGTTCCCTGGGCTGGGACCTCTCCGGCCTTTTCTATTGCGGCAGAACGCCCTTTATTTCAGGTAATGATCCATCCAGGCGGTGATCTCCGCCAGCCTCTTTTCCCGGTTGTCAGGCTTGCCGGACCGGGATAGCTCATGGTTTTCCCCGTGGAACAGCACCATCCTGGAGTCCACCCCGTGGACTTTCAGGGCCGAGAAGATCTGGTACCCCTCCACGTCCGGGCAGCGGTGATCCTGGTCGGAGTGAATGACTAGGGTGGGGGTCTTCGCCTTGTCGAGATACTTCAGCGGAGAGTGGAACCACAGCTTTTCCGGATTGTCCCAGTTGTCGGCCGCCTGCTGGTCCGGCCCGAAGAAGTAGCCGATATCGCTGACATAGTTAAAGGCCAGCCAGTTGGCAATGGAGCGCTGGGTTGCCGCAGCGGCAAACCGCTGGGTGTGGCCGATGATCCAGTTGGTCATAAACCCGCCGTAGCTCCCGCCGGTCACGCCCACCTTTGCCGGGTCGATGGCGGGATACTGCTCCAGCATCTTGTCGGTAAACATCATGATATCGTCGTAGTCGATGGTCCCGTACTTGCCCCGGACATCGGCAAATTCGTTGCCCTTGCCGTCGCCGCCCCGGGGGTTGCAGAACAGCACAAAGTACCCTTCGCTGGACCAGTACTGCATCTCGTGGAAGTACAGGTCCCCAAACAGGCTCTTGGGCCCGCCGTGAATGTCCAGGATGGCCGGATACCTTTTGCTGGGATCGTAATCCCTGGGCAGCAGCACCCATCCATCAATGGAAACGCCGTCCCCATCCACAAAGGGATGGTACTGGGGCGCGGCGATCTCCTTGCGGTTGAAGAAATCCTCATTAAAGGCGGAGAGCCTTGTTCTGCTCTTATCCCGGATGGCATAGACCTCTTGAAGCCGGTTCTCATAGAATCCCACCGCCAGAATGCCCTCCTCTGAAAGGGCGAACATATCCACGCAGCCGTCGTCAGTGGAGAGCAGCTCAATCTTCCCGGAATTCAAGTCCATCCGGTACAGGTTCCCGCAGAAATCCACAACAGAGGTAAAGTAGAGGAAATCCCCCTTTACCTGGAAGGAGGTCCCGCCGCCCAGACGGCAGTCCGAACCAACGGTGCTTCCCACAGAGTGGTCATATTCCGCCAGCTGGGAAACCTCCCCGGTTTTCAGGTCGCAGAGATAGAAGAAGGGATTCTCGTTGTTGCCGTACCGCTGGCAGAGGGAGGCGGCAAAGACAGCCTTTCCGTCCTTCCAGAAGTCAAAGGATCCCATCCGGTAAACGTCCTTGGTGACCGTCTTGGTCTCCCCGCTCTCAATGGAGTAAAGGTACAGGCCGTTTTTCATGGGCATCAGGCTGTCGTATTCCTTGGCGGTGTAGGCGATATATTTTCCGCAGGGGGAGGGATGGGAGACCGCCACATCCGCCATAGGCGCACTGACGCGGGTCAGCTTGTTCTGGGCGGAATCGTAGAGGTAGAGCTGGTGGCGGAGCTTATTGGTAAAGTGCCTGCCGTTGCTCCAATAGGGAAGCTCGTCGATGATCTGCCAGGCTTCGTGCTCCTTTTTGTACTGCCCCAGCAGCTTCTCCTTCTCCTCATCGGTCTTGCCGGAAAGGTCGGGGCGGTTGGTATCGACAGTTGCGTTGACCAGGTAGAGGTTATCCCGATGGGGGATCTTCTCCAGGGAGCCCACCTTCAGGCCGATGGTAAAGGCCTCCTGGGCCTCGCCGCCGTCCAGGGAGAGCTTATAATAGGTGGTCAGCTCCTCGCCCTTTTGAATGGCCTTCTGACGGTCCTCATCCCGCTGGGAGGCGAACAGCAGCGTTCGGTTGTCCAGCCAGAGGATGCCCTTCTCCTTGCCCTGGGAGGTCATTTTGACGAATCCCTGCTCCGGGCGGAAGGCCCAGATGTTGGAGTCATAGCCGTTCTTCTTGTTGGCCTGAGAGACGACAAGGGCCGCGTTCTTTCCGTCAGGGGCGTATTTCAGCTCTGACAGGAATCGGTATTCCCGGAAATCGTTTAAAAGCACCTTTTCTTTCATTGTCTCTGCTCCTTTGGTGTATTTGGATCGAAAACCCATATGTTTAGTTTAGCACATTTACAGAAAACCGCAAGCAGGAATTAAAAACCCGCCCAAGGATATCGATTGCTTTCCACCTGTTTCAATGCTATAATGATAGAAATTCCAAAACACAAACAGGAGGTGCGTCATGCCCGCTCAAAAACCCAATATCATCTTCCTCATGACCGACCAGCAGCGCTGGGACTGTATGGGAAGGTTCAACGCGCAGATCAAGACCCCCGGCATTGATAAGCTAGCCGCCGACGGCGTCATCTTTGACCAGGGGGTCTGCCAGTGCCCCATGTGCGTCCCCAGCCGCAACTCTATGATGTTCGGTATGTACCCGTCACAGATCGGGGTGCGCACCAATGCGGGAGGCATCTTCGATGAAGCCCGTCTCCCTTCTCTCCCCCTTCCTCAGCTGTTAAAGGACAACGGCTACTTTACGGCAGGGTTTGGAAAAACCCACTGGAACAACGGCTTTTTCACCGACAAGCCCTCCAAGAGGGGCTTTGATGTCAGGGCGGAGGGCCAGTCCAGCAAATCCGCCTGCTACGAATACGGGGCCGTCATGATGGACGACGAGGGCCAGGATCCAGAGGGCCTGAAGGCCTACGGCGAGGAGGTCCACGGCTGGGGCGGCGGCGAGGAAAACTACCTGGGCTATCTGGGCTGTACCAGCCGGCTGCCCAAGGAACACCACCGGGACGGCTTTATCTTCAAAAAATGCATGGAATTCCTCAACGGGCCGCTGCCGGAAAACCAGCCCCTGTTCCTATATCTATCCTTCATCAAACCCCACGCCGGGTTCAACGTCCCGCCGGAGTATGAATCCCAATACCGGCTGGAGGATATCCCAGACCTGGAAACGCCCCCCTGGGAGGAAGAACCGGACACCCACGTCCGGGCCATGTCCCAGGTGAGTGATGCCCTTCGCCGCTGCCATGAGGAGCTGAAATCCCACTGGAAGGAGCTTACCCCGGAGCAGCGGAAACGGTCCACCCTCCGCTACTGGGCCAACTGCACCTTCCTGGACGACTTTATCGGCCAGGCGGTGGAAAAAATGCGGGAACGGGGCCTGCTGGACAACGCCCTGATCATCTTCACCTCCGACCACGGGGATATGATGGGGGAGCGGGACCACCGGTTCAGCAAATACTGCCTGTACGACGGGAGCGTCCGCGTCCCCATGGTGCTTTCCGGAAACCTGATCCCACCGGAGAAAAAAGGGACGGTGGACAGCCGTCCGGCGGAGCTGGTGGACTGGATCCCCACCATCTGCGACGCGGCGGGAATCGCCCCTGATCCCCGTCTTCCGGGGCTGAGCCTGCTGTCCGAAAGGGTCCGGAAAGGCGCTTTCAGTGAATTCCACGGCGGCGGCCCGGAGGATCCCCAGCCTGCCCCCTCCTGGATGTGGCGGAACAAGGACTATAAGCTGATCCTCTTCCGGGAAGGGACGGTTCTGGACGATACCCCCTTAAAGGGAGAGCTGTACGACCTGCAAAAGGATCCCCACGAATGGTACAACCAGTACTACAACCCCGAATACGCCGCTGTTAGGATGAGCATGATGGAGGAGCTTCTATCCCACATCGCCTCCGCCTATGCCAAGGGACCGGCTTTCGGCGACGTCCGCGGCTTAGAGAAGATCACACCAAAAGAGACATAAGGAGTGTTTGCATATGGCTTTGCTGCATATTCAAATGGAATCCAGGGCCCTGCATATGCCGGTGCCCCTGGACGTAATCCTCCCCCAGGAAGCCGGCGGGGCCTCCCGGCCCTATAAGGCCCTTTACCTACTCCACGGCTCCGGAGGGTGCCAAAGTGACTGGCTGCTCAATTCCAACCTATACCGGTATGTAAAACACCTGCCCTTGGCGGTGATTCTGCCGGCGGGGAACAACAGCATGTACGTCGACACCTGCGCTGGACAGGACTACACCGGCTACCTGGCCTGGGAACTCCCCGCCGTCTGCGAGGACTGGTTCCCCCTCTCCAGGTCCAGGGAGGACCGGTATATCGGCGGCTTCTCCATGGGAGGCTACGGGGCCTTCCACACTGCCATGACCTATCCGGAGCAGTTTTCCAGGGCAATCTCCCTCTCCGGTGCGGTGGACGGCTCCACCATCTACCACGACGACGAAGACCTCAGCGGGCAGGCCGTAAACTTACTGGGACCGGAATCAGAATTCTTTGGAGGGCCGAATGACCTGATGGCCCTGGCGGATAAACTGGCGGACCGTTCCCTGGACCAGCTGCCCCGGTTCCTCTCCCTGTGCGGGAACCAGGACTACCTGTTGGAGGACAACCTGATCTTCAACGAATACATGGAGCGCAGCGGTATCCCGCTGGAGTTTGAAAGCTGGGACGGCAGCCACAACTGGGATTTCTGGGATAGCGCCATCTGCCGCGCCCTGGAATGGCTGGAAATCCCCGGACGGATCTGATTTGAGCCAAAAGGAGTGAATGAATTATGGCTTTTATGGAAGTTCAGTTTTATTCCGAGGTTCTCCATATGGAAATGGCGGCCTATGTCCTCATGCCCCAACCCAAGGATCCCGATGCCTCCGGAGAACCCTACAAAACCCTCTGGCTCTACCACGGCGGCAGCGGCGACCACACCGGCTGGCTGCGGGAATCCCGCATTGAGGCCTACGCCAGGGAGCGGAATATTGCCGTCATCATGCCGGGCGTCCACAAGTCCTGCTTTATTAACATGAACATAGGGATGCGCTACGGCGATTTTGTGGGCAGGGAACTGGTGGAGATTATGCGGGGCTTCTTCCCTCGGCTGTCCCACCGCAGGGAGGACAACTTTGTTTCGGGGCTGTCCAACGGCGGTTACGGGTGTATCCATGTGGGGCTGTCCAACCCTGACATATACGGCGCCATAGGGGCTTTTTCCGCTGGGGACAAGGCGGATTCCGACTTTACCAACCGGCAGCGGGAAAAGGAGATCCTCTTTGGGGATATAGACCTGCACCAAAGCCCCTACTGCCTGAAATATGTGGGAAAAAAGCTGATGGAAAGCGGCCAGACCCCTCCGGTGGTATACCACGCCTGCGGGGCAAAGGACCCATGGCTGGCGCAGAACAACCTGATGCGGGACTTCTTTACCTCCTTCCCAGGAGACCCGTTCCATTACCACTACGACCTTCTGGAGGGATATGGACATCAGTGGGAGTTCTGGGATTTAGAGATCCAGAAGTTCCTGGATTATATGGGCGTCACGGCAAAGGAAAGATAACGGCGCTTTGAAACTGCAATCATAAAGGACGCGCCGGAAACAGCGCGTCCTTTTGCCCTTGAGCCCAAAACACATGCTGACGGATGTAGAGGCGCTGTCAAATCAGCTGGAAAAACCGGATGATACTGCCGTCCACGGTTGTCACCTGGCATTCCCTTGCGCCCCAGGGCTGCTCCTTAATTTCTCCGATCTTTTTCCAGCCGTTTCCCTTTACAAAGGCGCACAGGTTTTCAATGTCATCCACCTGGATAAAGGCCGCTGTCCGTTGCTCCGGTTTTCCGTAAAACATATGCAGCCCGTTAAAGGGGATTTGAGCCAGGTTCTTTACTTCCCCCGGCAGGAATGTCGCGCAGCCGTACGTTCCCACACCGTTTTCATTTCTCTCATCTATCCCGGCATACCACCCCAAAACATCCTCAAACCACTTTGCGGTTTGGTCCATATCCAGGGTGTAGTACACCGCACCGTTTTCCTTGACAGAATATCCCCGTTTTTTCATTCTATCGAGCATTTGATTACCTCCTAAAATAGATTGGACTGAGATTTTGGGAATCGAACGGAGGGATCCCTTTTGGCTGCGCGCCGCCATTGGGGACAGGCCGTGGAAACGGGCAAAGGCACGGGAAAAGCTTTCCGGGGATTCGTACCCGTATTTCAGGGCAATATCGATAATTTTAGCGTTCGATTGTTCTACCTCATCCCCCGCCAGGGTCAGCCGGCGGCTGCGGATATACTCCCCAAGGGAAACCCCGCACACCATGGAAAACAGGCGCTGAAAGTGATAGGCCGACAGATATGCCTGAGCTCCTATCTCCTTCGCGTCCAGCTCCTCCCCAAGGTGTTCTTCGATAAAATCAACGGCCTTTTGCATTCCCTTTACCATATCCATTCGCTCCCCCCTGTCCAATCATAGTATAGCATGTTCCGGCCATACCCGCATGATATTTTCTGCCCTCCCCGGCTAAGAACGCTTTTGGAAGAGTATCTGCGCCATTGTGAAGTCTCGCCAGGCGTTAGCCTAGCGTCAGCCTGCCTTTATCGAGCAAAGGTATCTTTATAAAAAATAATAACGGCCTGATCCAAAATGTTTACTGCATTTTGAATCAGGCCGTTATCTATTTTCTGGCGCTTCTATACGATTACACCCTTTCTTATGTCAAGCAAGTCTACATACCCTTTTCTATATGATAAAGTCATGCATTACAAGAACATTTATCAAATGCCATGTTTCCCTGCTTACGTTTGGCATTCAGCTTCTGCAAAACACATCTGTCCAGCCAGCCGCGGCCTTCTATTCTTTGGCACTTTATTTTTCGTATGGCGTTATCTTCCTTCTCCAGCGGTTCCTCTCTCCCTCGCTGTACGCGGGAATTGTTTCAGAACTGCCGCCGGGATTTAATTTTATGGCTTTTCCGATACGCTTCTGCCGAAAATGCTGCCTATGCTTTACAGGAGTTAATGTCAGGGTTAGTGTGCGTATGAGGTGAGGATAAATGTTCCCCTTCTGTTTTTACCTTTCCAAACCTGGGAATCTTTTTAGAAAAAATGACTGGAGGAATTTGGCTTCTTGATCCGGCTCTTGCTGAATCGTCTTTTCCTTCCGCCTGCGTTCATGCCTGATTGTTTTCCCCTGCAATGGTATCAGCTCCTTGTCAAATATTGACACATTGGATATGCTCCATCTTACATTCATTGCAGACACGCTTTGAACTGCGGGTTCTCTTTTCCTTGAAAAACTCTCCTCAATATGGAACTGCTCTGGGGAAACTCTCACTCATTAGGTCATCGGGTATCACCTCTCCTTTCTGTGGTTTTATAATACCACACTCTCCCCGAAAACGCAATAGGTTTTTGATAAAATCGGCATTTTATTTCAATTTTGTTTGAAACTTATATATAATATATACAATAAAATACAACTAGATCCTGCTATTGGCAATCCAGGTGAAATCGTGTATAATAGGCTTATACTTATATAAAATCCAGGGGCAGTTCCCTGAGAGCCCAAACAGGCTCTAAGAAAAGATGAAAGGACGCTGCAAAACCACAGCGCATCCGTGGGAGGACAACACATGAAGATCGTAACAACCCAACAAATGAAGGCGATAGAGAGCGCGTCCATCGACCAGGGCCTCACCTTTCTCCAGCTCATGGAAAACGCCGGGGAAAGCGCGGCCAATATCATCCGCAAGGTGATCAAGGACCCCCAGGCCACCAAATGCCTAATCTTCTGCGGCAAGGGAAACAACGGCGGCGACGGATTTGTGGTGACCCGCCACCTGTTTAACGACGGCGTAAAGGTGGTGGCCGTGCTGACCGACGGCGTTCCCGTCACCAACGAGGCCCAGTCCATGCTGGAGCAGCTGCTGGACCTTGGGGCCATGGTCATCGACTACGCGGGCCACGAGGACCAGGTCCGAGGCCTTGCCCAAAAAACAGATATCATTGTGGACGCTGTTTACGGCACCGGTTATTCCGGAGAACCGGATGAGCCCCACAAGGAAATATTTCACCTGATCAACAGCTCTGTCTGCGCGGTATTCTCCCTGGATGTTCCCAGCGGAATACGGGCGGATTCCTGTACCGACAGCCCCTATGCTGTCAGCGCCGACTTTACTATCTGCTTTGACAGTATGAAGCTGGCCCACGTTCTGGCCCCGGCCTCCAGCCGCTGCGGGCGGGTGTTCCAGGTGGAAATCGGCATCCCTCCGGAGTGCCGCAACGGAATCCTGCCGGATACGGAAGTGCCGGAGACAGAGGAAATCTTCGCCTGCCTGCCGCCCCGCACTCCCAACTCCCACAAGGGGACTTACGGAAAATTCCTGAACATCGGCGGAAGCTTTGGGTACACCGGCGCAGCGGTGCTCTCCACCACAGCTGCTATGCGGTGCGGCGCAGGATACGTCACCCTGGCCACCCCGGACCCAGTGGGACGGGCCCTCTCCCCAACCCTCATTGAATCCACCATGATGCTGCTGGAGCCCAACGAGATGAACCAGATCTCCGCCTCCTGCATTCCGGATATCCTGGAGCGGGCCAAACGCTGCACTGCAGTTTTAGTGGGGTGCGGCTTGGGAAAATCCGACGATACCAGAGAACTGGTGGCAGCCCTGGTGCGCAACGTGGAGTGCCCGCTGATTATCGACGCGGATGGGCTCAATGTCCTTGCCGCACAGCCGGAAATTCTGCTGGAACGCAAGGGCGACACCATTCTAACACCCCACACCGTTGAAATGTCCCGGCTGACCGGGAAACGGTTAAACGACATTTTAGCTGACCGGTATCTGACGGCAAAGTCCTTTGCCGCAGCTTATCATGTTGTGATGGTGCTGAAGGGGCCCAATACCATTATCACCGACGGTTCCAACACCTTCATCAACCCAACGGGAAATGCCGGACTGGCTAAGGCCGGGAGCGGGGACGTCCTGGCGGGGATGATCGGGGCCTTTGCCGCACAAAAGGTCCTGCCTCTGAACGCCGCCAAGTGCGGGGTCTATCTCCACGGACTGGCGGCAGACCAGTGCGCCAAAAGGCTGTCCCAATACGGGATGCTGCCTTCTGACATTCTGTCGGATCTGTGCGAAATCTTTGTAGAGAACGGCAGGTAAACGCCTTATCACTGACCGGCAATCAACAACCACGAAAGGGGCGGTACTTATGGCAGAACCCTTCTACTACGGCGCGGCCTACTATCCCGAGCTCTGGGACAGCGAGACAATCCGCCAGGATATTGAGGAGATGAAGGCCCTTGGCATCAACTGCGTCCGCATCGGCGAATTCGCGTGGCACAGGATGGAGCCCCAGCCCGGCAAAATTGACCTGCGTTTTTTCCGGAACATCATACAGCTTTTAAAATCCAACAACATAGACACCGTTCTCTGTACCCCCACCCCCACCCCTCCCCGGTGGCTGACCTACCAGCACCCGGAAACTGCCTTTGTCAATCAAGACTCTGTCGCCTACGAGCATGGCGCGAGGCAGCACATCTGCACCAACCATCCGCTGTTCCAAATGCATGCCTTCCAGATTGTAGAGGCCATGGCAAAGGAGCTGGGCAATCTGCCTGGAGTGATTGCCTGGCAGCTGGACAACGAATTTAAATGCCATGTAAAGGAGTGCTACTGCCCTGTCTGCAAGGGGCTGTGGCACCAGTGGCTCCGGGTAAAGTACAATACCATTGAGGCGCTGAACGAGGCCTGGGGCACAGAGATCTGGAGCCAGTATTACTCCAGCTTTGAGGAGGTCCCTCAGCCGTCAGCGACCCCCTTTCTCCACAACCCCTCCCTGGTCCTGAATTACCGCAGGTTCTCCATGGAGAAAATCAACGAGTTTGCCCACCGCCAGACGCGGATTATCCGGCAGTATTCCAGCGCCCCTGTCACCCATAACACGGGCATGAGCTTTGGGCTGGACAACGAGGCGCTGTTTAAACCCCTGGACTTTGTTTCCTTCGACTCTTACGCGCCTGCCCACAGCTTTTTAACGCTCCAGCTCCAGTATGACCGCTGGAGGGCCTTAAAGGGCGGCAAGCGGTTTTGGCTGATGGAAACCAGCCCCTCCCACTCCGGAAATGTCCGCAGCGCCCCTTCGCCCCATCCCCAGGGATATCTGCGGTGCGAGGCAGTCGCGGCGGCGGCCTGTGGCGCCCGAGGGTTCAACTACTGGCTGTGGCGGCAGCAGCGGACAGGCTGCGAAATCCCCCATGGCTCCGTTCTGTACAGCTGGGGCGGCCGCAACGTGGGATACAATAACGCCAAGGAAGTGGGAGAGATCTTTCGAAGGCTGGAGCCTGTGCTGTCGTCCACAGAAGTAGAGCAGGCCCAGGTTGGCCTTCTTTATTCGGACCAGGCCAGAACCTTTTTTGAAGGAGAGCCCATGGCGGACGCCTCCTATCAGGGGGAAATCCGGCGCTTATACGATGTCCTGGTGGACATGGGGATACACCGGGACGTCATCAGCGAAGGGGCGGAGCTCAGCCGGTACAAGCTGGTAATCATCCCCTTCCTGCCAGCCGTGGAGGACAGCTTCCTCCAGAAGCTGTACCGCTTTGCCGAACAGGGGGGAACGGTGGTAATCGGCCCCATGGCCGGATACCGCACCCCGGAGCACACGGTGCACACCAACCATGCCCTGGGGCGGCTGGAAGCCTTCTGCGGCGTCCGCGTGGCCCATTTCTACCGCGCCGATGATACCGACGGGATGATGAAGGGCTATGGGGTAGAATGCCGCCCGCTGCACTGGGCCGCCCCCTGCGAGCCTTTGGCGGAATCAGAGGAACTCGCCTCCTATCAGACCACCCTCCACCCCCAGGCCAGCGCGGCGGTCCGGCACAAGGCCGGACAGGGGTATGTGTACACCTTGGCGGCCATGCCAGACTGTGAGGAAGGAGGCCGCTTCCTGAGGGAATTCCTTGGAGACGCGGCAAAACAGGCAGGGGTGAACCTGCGGTTTTGCACCAAGCTTTCGGTGCTCTCCGTCCCCCGTGTGGACGAAAAGGGAAACCGGTACCTAGTCCTGGTCAACATTGACGGAAAAGGGGATACCGTTTCCCTGGACGGGAACTGGACCGACGCCTTTACCGGAGAACCCGCGCCAAAGAAAATCCTTCTTCCGCCCTATCAATACGCTGTGCTCCGGCATAAATAAACCCGCTGATATCAAAATTGGGCCGCCCAGGAGGGCGGCCCAATCCGTTTTGCCGAAACTTAAAGGGTATTGTACTCAAACTGCCCGTCAATCATTGTGGCCTGGCAGCGGGTAAAGTTGGAGAAGGGATGGCCGTCGAAAACAGCGATATCCGCATCCTTGCCAACCTCCAGGGAACCGATGCGGTCATCCAGCTTCAGAAGCCGTGCGGGACGGATGGTGACAGCTTCAAAGGCGGTTTTTTCGGAAAGCCCTCTGGCCATGCAGATGCCCACAAAAACGGGAAGCCATCTTGTGCCGGAGGAGGTGTCCTGGGTCAGGCAGAAGTTGATTCCGGCCTGTTCCATCACTGCGGGGGTATCCTGGCGGCAGCCCCAGATTTCCATCTTCATGGGGTCCATCAGCAGGGGGCCTACCACGCAGGTCACGTTTTTCTCCTTGAGCACCTTCAGAATCTTATAGCCCTCGGTGCCGTGCTCAATGGTGTAATCCAGATGGAACTCCTCCGCCACGCGGATGGCGGTGGTGATGTCGTCCGCCCGGTGGCAGTGGATGCGCACCCGCATCTCGCCCCGAACCACGGGAACCAGGGCTTCCAGCTTAAAGTTGGGCTGAGGGGCCTTGGAGGGGTCGGCTTCCGCCTCCTTCAGCTTGTCTGAGTAAACCTTGGCGTTGAACAACGTCTCGCGCAGGATGGCCGCCACACCCATACGGGTCTGGGGGAACACCTTTTTGTTGCCGCCATAGCAGTTCTTGGGGTTTTCGCCCAAGGCCATTTTCATCTGGGCGGAGCCGGGGATCACAATGTCAAACAGGGATTCGCCCTTTTTGCACTTAAAGCTGACGCCCGTACCGCCGATCACGTTGGCGGAGCCTGGACCGGTATAACAGGTGGTAAAGCCAGCCTCCCGGGCTGCGGCAATGGCGATATCATAGGGGTTGATGGAGTCAACCGCCCGGAGATGGGCTGTGATCGGGTCGGTGATCTCGTTGCCGTCGCCGACATTGGGGCGGGGAGTGGGCTCGCTGAAGGTGGAAATATGGGTGTGGCAGTCGATCAAGCCGGGGGTCACCCATTTCCCTGTCACGTCTACCACCTGCGCCTCCGCCGGGATGGACACCTGGCCGGCCTCGCCTACCGCCTTGATCTTCCCGTTCTCCACAAGGACAACGCCGTTTTCAATCGTACCGTTGGTCACGGTCACTACCTTTCCGCCTTTTAATGCAATCATCGGTATCATCTCCTGATTCTGTCGTTTTTGGCGCTTTAAAGCACCTGCAGTTTTTATTTTACTTCTTTTCCGCTGAAAACACAACAGTTTTTCCCACACCTGTCATGCGTCTCCCAGGGCCTTCTCAATCGCCTCAATCAAAATGCGCATGGCCTTGATCCTGGCATACCGCTTATCTTTGGACTCGATGATATACCAGGGAGCTGCCGCTGTGCTGGTTTTCTGCAGCATATCGTTTACAGCGATTTCGTACTGGGGCCATTTTTCCCGGTTCCGCCAGTCCTCGTCAGTGATCTTCCACCTTTTTTCCGGGGTGTTCTGCCGGTTCTGGAACCGCTCCAGCTGGGTGTCGGAGTCAATGTGGATCCAATATTTTACGACCACCGCTCCCCAGTCCATCAGCTCCTGTTCAAACTCATTGATCTCCGTATACGCCCTTTTCCACTGCTCCTCAGTGCAGAAGCCTTCAATGCGCTCCACCATAACCCGGCCGTACCAGGTCCGGTCAAAGATGGCCACGTGTCCATCCTTGGGGAGCCTCTTCCAGAACCTCCACAGATACTGATGGCGCAGTTCCTCCGGCGTCGGGCTGGCGATGGGCAGCACTTCAAAGCCCCTGGCGTCCAGGGCGTTGGCGATGCGGCGGATGTTCCCTCCTTTTCCTGCGGCGTCCCATCCCTCATAGGCGATGACCACCGGGATCCGCTTGCGGTAAATGCGGTTGTGGAGCTCTTTCAGCCGCTTCTGGCATTCCTTGAGCTGCCGGCGGTACTCCTTTTCCTCTATGGAGGGGGAGAGATCGACGGAGGAGATGGGCGGAGCGGGCAGCAGGGAGAACACACCTCCAGGATGGCCGGAGGCGGGCTTTTTCTGTATGGCCCCGTCGATAGCCTCGCTGAGAATGTGGGTGACCACAGGGAGGGCCTCTTTGGTGTCGGAGGCGTCAATGAGGTGCCAGGGATGGTAAGGGGACTGGGTGGCTTCCAGAATTTCATCGTAGACCGCCTCGCACTCCTTGTAATGCTCGTTCTGCCACCGGTCGAACTCGGATACCCTCCAAACAGTGTCCTTATTGGCCAGCAAGCGGTCAATCCGGCGCTTCTGCTCCTTGCGGGGAATGTTCAGGAAAAAGCGAACCACCAGATACCCATCGTCGCAGAGCTGGCGCTCAAATCTGCGGATGCTGTCCAGGCGCTTCTGGAACTGGGCTTTGTCCAGCCTGCCGCTGACCCGGTCCCGCATGGTCTGCTCCACCCAGCCGGAATCCAGGAATTCCAGCTTCCCGTATTCGGGGATGTGGGTAAAGTAGCGCCACAGCCAGGGGCGGCGGCTTTCGGTCTCGGTGGGGTTGTCAAAGGAAATGACGTTGTAAAAGCGGGGATCCAGGTCGCGGATGAGCTTGCTGATGAGGCTTCCCTTCCCCGCCGCGCTCCATCCCTCGATGAGGACAATCACAGGGAGCTTGCTCTCCCGTACAGAAAGCTGCTGGGAGGAAAGCCGTTCCAGGGCTTGGGCGGTAAGCTGCTTGCGGAGGGCTTTGTCGGTGCCGGGGATTGGTTCCATCTGATATAACATAAGGACACTCCTTTCTCAAATCCGGCAATTGATATGTCCTTATTTTACCACAAAGTTTCCAAAATTTCATTCTTTTTTATGCAGTATTTCAAAAGATTTTAAATTTCATTCTTTACAGTTATTCTGTTCGATTCTAGGACAAATCGTCCAATATGTCAATAGAATGTCCTGCTTCGATGTATCATAATTCCGGTGATAAAAATGGAGCTACGAATCCGCGACCTGCGGGAAGACGCTGACCTGACACAACGGCAAATCGCCGAATATTTGTTGTGCGACCAATCCCTGTATTCAAAATATGAGCGGGGAGAACGCGCCCTGCCCCTGGAATGCGCGGTAAAGCTGGCACAGTTTTACGGAACAAGCGTTGATTATCTGGTTGGGCTGACAAAGGATTCAACGCCATATCCAAAGTGAATATAATCCGGACCGGCGGGAGAGCTATCAGAATCAGAAAAAGAGGGAGTGGTGTATATCATTTCCTCTTTTTGTATAAATATAAAATTTTATCGGATTTTTTGTTTACAAACTGCCAACTTTCTGTTATGATAGTATACAAGTTAGTAGAGGCGCAAAGGGAAATAGTACCCGCCGGAGGAGACATCCCGGGAAGGCGGTGAAAGGGAACTTTGCCGAAGCGGCCGGCAGGTATGGCGGTCAGCTGGGACTTGTGGGAATACCGCAAGGACTCCTGTGCAAACACACAGAGGAGCTATTGATTGCAACCTCCATAACCTGATGGAAACTAAGGGCTTGCATCATCAATAGATGCAAGCCCTTTTCTATTTGGAAGGCCATGGAATCAGGGCGGCTTGTGTGCCTGCGAACTAAAAAATGCGGAAAACGCAGAAAGAGGAGTTTTTTATGTCCACCCAAAGCGGCTCTCCGGGAAACCCGGAAAAGAAGAAATTCAAATTAAAGTTTCCCCATCCAGTTGTACTCATGTTTGTCCTGGTTCTCATCCTGTCTGTTCTGAGCTGGATTATTCCCGCTGGACAGTACGAAATGGTGCTGGATCCCAACAGCAACCGCATGGTCGTTGACCCCAACAGTTACACGATTGTGGAGAAAAATCCCATCACCCCCTTTAAGTTCCTCATGTCCTTCCCGGAGGGCATGGTAGCTGCCGCCGAGATTACCTTTTTCATTATGATGACCGGCGCGGCCTTTAACGTCATCACCTCGACCGGGGCCATCAACGCCGGTATCGCCCGGCTGGCTTCCGCAGCCCGCAACATGGAATACTTTATGATCCCCCTTGTGGTGCTGGTATTCTCCATCGGCGGCGCAACCTTTGGCATGGCGGAGGAAAACATCGTGTTCGTCCCTATCGGCATTGCCCTTGCCACGGCCCTGGGGTTTGACGCCATGGTCGGTACGGCCATTGTTGTCATGGGCGCGGCTGTGGGCTTCTGCGCCGGATTTATGAACCCCTTTACCATCGGCGTCGCCCAGTCCATCGCGGAGCTGCCCATGTTCTCCGGCCTGCTGTACAGAGGCATTATCTGGGCCGTACTGTGGATCATCACCTCTGCGTTTATCATCCTTTACGCCAAAAAGGTAAAGGCAGACCCTACTAAGAGCATTCTTTACGGCGACAATGTGGAAAGAGACCATGTAGACCTTGCCAACATTCCCCCCATGACCCTTCGCCAGAAGCTGGTGCTGCTCACCGTGGCTGCGGGACTTGTTCTCTTGGTGCTGGGCGTTGTGCTGTGGGGCTGGTATATCATCGAAATCGCGGCCCTGTTCCTGGGAATGGGAATTCTTTCTGGAATTATTGCCGGTTACAATCCCACCGAGATCTGCAACCGCCTGTTGGCCGGCGTCACTGAGATTGCCACTGGCGCCATTATGTGCGGCATTGCCCGGGCCATCCTCTTTGTCATGGAGGAGAGCATGATCAAGGACACCATCATCCACGCCTTGGCGGAATCCATCTCCTTCCTGCCCAAATCCATTGCAGTCCTGGGGATGTACGCAGTACAGCTGATCGTCAATTTCCTGATTCCCTCCGGCTCCGGACAGGCTGCCGCCACCATGCCCATTATGACCCCCATTTCCGATGTTCTGGGCATCAACCGTCAGGTTGCGGTCCTCTGCTTCCAGTTTGGCGACGGGTTTACCAACAACATCCTGCCGGTGTCCGGCACCCTGATGGCCGTCCTCTCTGTGGCGAAGATCTCCTATGAGAAGTGGTGCAAATTTGTTGGAAAGCTGGTCCTCCTCTGGATTGGGGCGGGAGCTATATTTGTACTGATCGCCAACGCAATCAACTACGGTCCGTTCTAAATTTCGTTCACCACAAGCAATATGATATGGACAGCCTTTCCGTTTTGGAAGGGCTGTTTCATCAGAGAGAATCTATAAAAGGAGCTGTATTCATTATCATGTCTGAAATCTTTACTTTAATTCAAAAAAATGCTGAAAACCTTGCCCCGGAACTGTCGGCGGTGAGCCGCGCCCTTTATGACCATCCCGAACTGGGCAAAGAGGAGGTTTTCGCTTCCGCCCAGCACTGTGCTCTTCTTGAAAAATATGGGTTTGCCGTTGAAAAGGGGATTATGGGAATCGACACTGCCTTTAAAGCGGTGAAAAAGTCTGTCAAGCCCGGCCCCACCATCGCCTTCCTGGCGGAATATGACGCGCTGCCGGATATTGGCCACGGCTGCGGCCACAACATCCTGGGGGCCGTCAGCGTCGGGGCCGGCATTGTGGCCGCCAAGATACTAGAGGATGTGGGCGGCGCCATTGAAGTATACGGCACCCCCGCCGAGGAAACCGACGGGAGCAAGGCGGCCCTGGCAGACGGCGGGGCCTTTGACAATGTAGACGCGGCCATGATGACCCATCCCAGCGACGCCTACTATAGAAGCGGCTCCACCCTGGGCATTGTGCCGCTGCGGTTTGAATTTTTCGGGCGGACAGCCCATGCCGCCGCCTGCCCGGAGGAGGGGATCAACGCCCTTCACGCCTGCATCTCCCTGTTTAATAACATCAGCGCCCTGCGGGAGCACTTCCAGTCTGACGCAAGGGTCCACGGCGTTATCAAAGAAGGAGGAAAGGCGGCCAACGTCGTCCCCGATTACACCATGGCGGAATTCTATGTCCGGGCGGAGAAAAAGAGCTATCTGGAAAAGCTGGTGGGACAGATAAAGTCCTGTGCGGAAGCTGCCGCCATGTCCAACGGGGCCACGGTGAAGATCACCAACTTTGAGGCCTGCTATGACAATCTGATCACCAACCAGGCCCTTTCGGACCTGTTTACAGAGAATCTCCTCCAGACCGGCGTGCCGGAGGTGGAAGGGGCCCGTCCCTCCAAGGGTTCATCGGACGCAGGGAATGTCAGCCAGAAGTGCCCCATGATCCATCCCCATTTCTCCATCAGCGACCACGGTAAGGTCCCGGGGCACACCAGGGATTTTGCCGCCTGCACCATCACCGATTACGCCAATGAGCAGATGATCCTGAACGTCCGCGCCTTTGCCATGACGGCATACCAGCTTGTGACCCAGCCGGAGCTGCTGGAAAAAATCAAGGCCGAGTTTAAAGCGGCCATGTCCGAGAAATAACCCGAAAAAATGGAGCGCCCTTTGAAAGGGTGCTTCATTTTGCCAGGCACCCAAGATCACATACAAGCGATAAGCCACAGTATAGATAAACCAAAAGCAAAGAAAAAGCTTTGTCAACTTTCCCGAAAGTTGCGGGGGTCCTGGGGAAAGAGCCCCCAGGTCGCGCTCGCAAGCGCGAAACTCTCCTACACAAACCAAATGCAGAATGAAAAACCAAAAGAACTCCATCAAAAAAAGCCCGTCCTAGGCATTGTTCCGTTGGCGGAACCAGCTCCGACTTCATAAAAGGCGGAAAGGGAAAATAAGGCGGGCTTTTTCCCCCAGCGAAACATCTACTGTTTCGCGGACCGTCAGCTGGCGCCCAGAGCAAAGGATCTAGAGAAAATAACCCTCCTCGCTTCCCATCAAGCACACGCAAAACCAAATTGTTTTCCACAAGGGGGAATCAACATTTTTACTTTATGGGAACCCTCCAAAGGGGAACTTACAAAATGCGCGGCGGCATACATCTCCGCCTATGGCACAGAGCCATGGAACGAAACATACGAAACGGAAAAAATCCAACGGTATCTGTCCGCCTTCTGCGGATGCGGCGGCAGGAAGTGCTTTGCGGCGGCAAAGGACGGGGAAATCATCGGAATCGCCCTAATCATTGTCATCCCCAGCATCGACGGACCGTACTGGCGGATGGAGGATTTCTGCATTTCAGCGGAAAACCAGGGAAAGGGCTATGGAACCATATTCCTGAGGAACATCTTTGAGGAAGCGTCAAAATCGGGCTGTGATTCCATCCTTTTAGGGACGCAGAGGGATTTTCCCTCCCATAGATTTTATCTGAAAAACGGCTTCTCTGAAATAGAGTCTGTGTTGTTATACCATTCGGTTTAGGGGGAATCTATCTCCGGCTACGGCTGGACGGAATGCCAGAATGTTTTTCACTCAACACTTGAAAAAAAGCTTTCCATTTGTTACAATGTTAGTAGTACGATACATCATGAATGGAGGGTCATAGATGAAAAAGGTCTGCGCGTTAATTTTTTGTACGCTGCTCAATGCCGCCTGCTTTGTATTTGGATGGTATCTAAGCCTGAACAATTATGGAAATACCTTTTTGTTCTATATTGGACCTGTTGTCTCTGTCCTGCTCTTTCTATTTCTGGGAAACCTTTTTTACAAGATCCTTCGTTTAAACCGAACAGCATTATGGATTACCATGAATATTATGGGCGAGTATTTAGGATGGGTAGGGCTTTCATTCATGACAGAAGAAGCCCCTGCACTGCTGCCAAACTATTTTGGCTTTTTCCATGTTATCTTTCTCCGGCTCTTTGTATTTCTTGTGGTTTGGGGTATTATATGGGCCGTTTCCCTGATCCTCCGCAGAATGCAGGAACGGGGCGTAAACCGTGCCAAGGTGCTTCTGAACTCTGCCGGGGTCCTGCTCTGCCTCCTGTCAGCGGCGGCAATGTGCTTCTCCCTCTTGTTTGACGGCATTTCCGAGGGGGAGGGCGCCATCCTCCTCTTTCTTTCGGGAATCTATCTGATTGGTTATATCGCGTTTCAGGTACATAACAGGGAGCAGCGGAGAATTGGACAGGAGGAATACAGCGGATGGAGGAAGGCGGAATGAAAAAGATCTGCGCCGCCGCCTGTACAACCCTTCTCAACGCCGCCTTCTTTGTATTGGGGTGGTATCTGCTTCTGAAAGGATACGGCAATACCTTCTTGTTTTATGTCAACCCCATCCTAACTGCGGTTACATTTTTACTGTTGGGAAACTTGTTCCGCAGGCGCATTGGACTGAGCCGGGTGGCGCTGTGGTTTTCCATGAACCTGCTGGGGGAGATTTTAGGCTGGATTGGACTGTTCCTGCTGTCCCCGGAAATGCTGCGCAATCTGGCGGGAGTATTCTTCATTATGTTCTTCCGGATCTTTATGTTTGCCATTGTCTGGGGGGCTGTGGGCATTCCCTGGATGCTCTTCCGGCTGCTGCGGAATTGGGGTGAAAGCCGGGACCGGAAGATTGTCCAACAGTCCCTGGCGGAGGCCGCCAATCCCTCCCCAGCTTCCCGGCCGGCCCGCCAAAGGAACCTGGAAAAATGGAAGGAACTGCTGAAAACTGTGGGGATAGGCCTGTGCGGACTGTCGGTTTTGCTGATGGGCTTTTCCTTCTACTACTTCTATCAGGAGCGTCCCGCCGAGGCGTATGAGGACAAGGGCATATACACCTTCCAGGCTAAAAACGTCTACCCCACTCAGGTAAAGAACACCACCAGCCGCTACAACCGCCGCCAAACCACCCGGACAGTTTATATTGTCGAATACCGGGCAGCAGAACACAGCGGCTACCGCTGGAAGGAAGAGGCCCCCGCCCAGTCTGTTGGAAAGCAGTGGATCCGGGAGGGGAAAACAACCCAGCGCAGGGTGCTTTCCATCAAGGACACCAATCAATACATCACCATCGATCCCCAATACACGGCGGAAACCTATGTCAGCCGCAACAAGTGGAGATACGCCTGGATCCTTCTGGCCTCAGCGGCCTATCTCACCTTTTATTCCATCTATCAGGTCCAGAAGCGGGAGAGAAAGCGGCTGGAAGAAGCTTAACCTGATCCAAGACACAAAAAATCCGCAAGCCTGCTTTACAGGCTCGCGGATTTTTTATAACGATATCTAAGAAGGCTGAAACAAGCGGAACCAAACTGTCAGCACAAGGTATATAACCGGCTGGTGAACTACATAAATCAAAATCGTGCGCCTGCCGACAGCCGCCAGCGGCGGGATATGGGTTTGGTAGACAAACCCTGGGCACTTCCCAGCCCTCCAGATCCTTCCCCAAAACACACCGGCGAGGAAGAGAAAGAACCAGGGCAGCAGCGGATAGTAGTCAGAGGAAAAAAAGCTGGCGTTATGGAACCCCAGGGGAAACAAAAGGTTGGTCCGATAGAGAAAGGAGGGCAGGCCAACCGAAAACGCGCCAATCCCCAGCCTTCCCCATGAGATCCGGGAGGTCGCCGCAAATAAAAGGAGAGAGCCTGCGATACCGGCCCATGTAGGTATCCTTTCCAAAAGGGGATGCAGAACAGCGGCCAGTATCATGGACAGGCCCAAAAAGTGGAGGACGCCAAACAAAATGCGCTGCTCCGGCATGGCCAAAAGGGTGACGATGGTCATCCCCAAGGCCAGCGCAAAAACAATGATCCCCCGCCTCAGGTTGCTACGGGAGTAGGCGCAGGAGATACCGGAAATGACGATAAAGCTGTAGCCGATAAAACGCTGCAACAGAATGTAAAAGGGGGAGGAGAACAGGGGGAGCGGAACGCCGAATATGGCGTAAAGGTCATAGAAGGTGTGGTAAAGCAGCATACAGATCAGGGCAACACCCCGCCATTCATCCAAAAACCCCGCCCGCGGGGGCTTTTTTGGGGATTGCGGTGCTTTTGGATCCCCTTTCCGCCGGAACAGGCCGTCCATAGGCACATCCTCCTTTCTCCTCCCTGCCTACCGTCAAATACAATGCAGGGACATCCCCCCATGCCAACTTTAAAATCCCGTGGGAATGATCGGCCTGAGCAGTTCCATGACACGGTCTGAATCGGACATCATAATCAGCACCACATAGTTGCCCACCTCTTCCACCTCCGCATTCTGGGCGATGGTCAGGGCGTCGTATACGTCGTACTGCTCAAATTCCTGGACCCGGCGCAGGCGGAGGTCCTCCAGCTCCCGCTTGACCTCATAGATTGAATCTGAGGCCGGTTTGATCACATACAGGTCAGCAAGGCCAAAAGAGCCGCTGGAATACCGGATATATGCGTCGTCTATGGTGGAGGGGGTCAGCTTTAACACCTCTTCGATCTCCTCTTCAGTGGGCTCCGATATGCTCTCCATCAGCAGGTCGGGAACCTCCTCATAGATTTCCTCTAAAACCTTGTCCATTGCGCTGGGGTCAATATAATATTCCTCAAATAGATCTGTTCCCTGGGAGGAGGCGCTGCTCTGAGATACCCCTTCCTCCGGCTTACTGGAACACCCAGCAAGAGGTGCAGCCAAAAATAAAGTCATCAATGCGGCCAGGAGGGCCGCTTTTATCCTTTTTCGATCCATTGCATACCTCATTTCCGTGATTGGCGGCGTATATTTATGTCGTTTACTACCGTCCTCTACTAGAAAATACAGACTTCCCTTATAAAATTATAGCCATATTTCTAAAACTGTCAAGATTCGAGAAGAATAGGGACTAAAAAACCATTGCTCCCCCTCCTGAACAGCCGTACGGCAGCCCATGAAGGGGGAGCAATTTTCACATAATTGAAAGGATTCAGGATTTCAAAAGCTCCTCAATCCGCCTCTCAGCGGCGCCGGCCAGGGAACAAAAGGACAGCCGGATCAAAAGCTGGCCTCCTGCCGCCATTCCCCCGGAAGCCAGCGCCAGCGGCCATACGCCGGTTATCCCCAACGCCAACATCAAAAGCCCTATCAGGAAAATGAGCAGGACAACCCCCATCCATATCAGCGAAAACATGGCCGCAGCTGGACGAATCTCCATCCGAAGCGCTATTTCACAGCCGTTCCCCCTTGGGATCACCCTTCCCCTGATCACCGGGAGAAAGGAGCTTCGGCAGCTGACGCGCTGGCAGATGGAAAAGCCGCCCCTGTCCACTCTGCCGGTAAACTCACAATTTTCCAAAAAGGGGCTGTACCGCGGCTGGGTGACAGACTGCAAAACCGAGCATACCTCCTCCGGGGTCTTGGAGGTTTTCAACAAAAGCTCCCGGGAGGGAAGAAAAATCATTTTCATTTCCGGACATCCCTTGTGAAAGGCCGTACTCCGCCCCTCCTACTTTTTCTCTACGGTCTCGATTTCCACCCACGCAGGGGAAAAGCCGCACTTTAAAGCGATCTTCCATGACCCAAGGTTGGAAAGACTGGTCCCGTAAAACGGAATCGCCCCCCGCCGGAACACCTCATCCTTCAGCAGCCCCACCAGCGCAGCGCCGATGCCCCGCCTCCGGCAGCCGGGCAGCACGTCTATGCCGATCTGCCACATCTTAGGGGTATCCGCCGAACATCCCGCCAGGCCGATAATGGAATCCCCCTCCATGGCAGCGACTGCCAGCATGTCCGGGCGCTTGGGATTAAATTCTTTGCAGAGGGCATTGGAAAAGGCCGGGTTCCCGTAAAGGCCCATTATGTCCTTCTGCTCAAACCATTTTACCTCAAAGGAGGGTTTTATCTCCAAAAATTCCGGAGTTGGCAGGAACATGTGGTGGCTGTCCCGCAGCGTCTGGCCGTACCGGTTCAGCTCCCCCTCAAGCCTGCACAGGTTGGGATGTTCAAACAGCCAGAATCCCCTTTTATCCTGGATAAACCCCTCCAGGAAGGGGTGCAGCTGCTGGTCGGCCATGAGCACCGCGCCGTCCCCCAGCGTCACCATGGTAAAGAAATACTTCCCCGGCCGGTATTCACGCCTTCCCGGTACAACCTCCGAAAGGGTGACAATATTCTCCGAACCGGAAAGTTCCTCCGGCGTGCAGTTGTATTCCAGGGCGAGCTGATGGATCAGCTCATCTTCTATCTCCCGTCTGGTGAACATAGCGGTCCGCTCCTTTCGCCTGTATGTTGTCATCTCCGGCGGTATCTGCGGATGTTCTCCTCCTGGATGGTTCTGCCCTGGGCGTCAATCCCCACAACCACCTTGAAATCCTCCACATAATACCGCTTGATGGATTCGGTCCCCAAATCGGGATAGGCCAGCTCCTCCACTTCCTTTACAGCGTTGGCGCACAGGGCGGCGGCCCCGCCCACCCCCAGGAGATACAGCCCCTTATACTTCCGGCACATCTCCGCCACATAGGGGGCCCGGTCCCCCTTGCCAATACAGGCGGCCATCCCCTGCTGGAACATCATCTCCACATAGGGATCCATCCGCGCGCTGGTGGTGGGGCCCAGAGGCCCGATGATCCGCCCGGGACCGGCCGGGCAGGGACCGCAGTAAAAGATGGTCTTGTCTTTTAAGTCTATGGGCAGGGGCAGCCCCTGTTCCACGGCCTCCCGGATGCGCCCGTGGGCCGCGTCCCTGGCAGTGTAGATGTTGCCGGTCAGCTCCAGAACATCCCCGATCTTAACAGATTCCCGCATTTCCAACGTAAAAGGCAGCGTTATTTTCATATGTATCTCCCATCCTTTCGGTTATGGCCTACAGCACAGCCTGGGCATGGCGGCAGGCGTGGCATTGGAAGGTTATGGCCAGGGGCAGGCAGGCGATGTGGGTGGGATACGCCTCGACGTGGACGTCCAGGGCAGTGACCGTCCCTCCCATTCCCAGGGCCCCGATGCCGGAGTCGTTGATCTCCTTCAAAAGCTCCTCCTCCAGCTCCGCCAGATGGGGCTGGGGATTCCGGTTCCCGATCTCCCGCCGGAGCGCCTGTTTGGAGAGGACGGCGGCCTTGTCCATGGTCCCGCCAATGCCAATGCCGATGACTAAGGGCGGGCAGGGCTTTCCGCCCGCGTAATCCACCGCGTCCAGCACCGCCTTTTTAATGCCCTCCACTCCGTCGGCAGGGGTCAGCATAGACACATGGCACATGTTCTCGCTCCCCGCTCCCTTGGGCAGCACCGTTATGGTCACCTGGTCTCCGGGGACGATTTCAGTGTGGAGGACTGCCGGGGTGTTGTCCCTAGTGTTGACCCGCCGGATGGGGTCGGCCACCACCGACTTGCGAAGATACCCGTCCTGATATCCCTGGCGGACACCCTCGTTGACCGCCTCCATCAGAGGCTCCCCTTCCCAGCAGACCTCTTGGCCGATCTCCATAAAGATGAGGGTCATACCAGTATCCTGGCAGCAGGCAAGGTTGTTCTTATCGGCGTAATCGGCATTTTCAATCAGCATATCCAGAATTTCCTGGCAGAGGGGGGACTCCTCCCGCCTGCGGGCGTCCTTTAAGGCATCCGTCACATTGGGGCTGAGGTGCTGGCACGCCTGAATACACAGCCCCCGTATCACCGGAATCAGCTCCTTGGTGTTTAAAACTCTCATCATCTTTTCCTCCTGGTCATTTGGATTCATACCATGTCTTTCCGGTTTTGGCGGATACCTCCATGGGAACCGCCAGATGCACCGCATCCTCCATTTCCTCTTTCAGCAAGGCCTTTACCTGCTCCGCCTCTTCCAGCGGCGCCTCCACAATCAGCTCGTCATGGACCTGGAGCAGCAGCCGGGACTTCAGCCCTTCCTTTTTCAGCCGGCGGTAGACCCGCACCATTGCAATCTTGATGATATCCGCCGCCGTCCCCTGGATGGGAGTGTTCATGGCCACCCGCTCCCCAAAGGCCCGGGTGTTCCGGTTGGAGGCAGTCAGCTCCGGGAGATACCTGCGGCGGTGGAACAAGGTGGTCACATACCCCTGTTTCTTCGCCAGCTCCTTGGTATCCTCCATATACTTTTTAACGCCGGAATAGGTTTTCAGGTAGTTTTTAATATACTGATCCGCCTCAGCCACCGAAACGCCGATATCATTGGAGAGGGAGTAAGCCCCAATCCCGTAGACGATTCCGAAGTTGACGGCCTTCGCCCTGCTGCGCATCAGGGGGGTGACAAAGAGGGGCGGCTGGTTGAACACCTGGGAGGCGGTGGTAGTGTGGATATCCTCGCCGTTGAGAAAGGCGTCGATCATATTTTGGTCCTTGGAGATGGAGGCCAGCACCCGCAGCTCAATTTGGGAATAATCCGCGTCCGCCAACAGGCATCCCTCCTTTGCCCGGAAAAATTTGCGCAGGTTGCTCCCCAACTCGGTCCGGACAGGGATGTTCTGCATATTGGGCTCAGCGGAGCTGATCCGTCCAGTGCGGGTTTCAGTTTGGTTGAAGGAGGAGTGGACCCTGCCGTCAGCTGCCACTACCTTTAAAAGGCCCTCCACATAGGTGGACTTCAGCTTGGTGAGCTGCCGGTACTGGAGGATCTTTTCAACGATGGGGTGCTCCCTCCGCAGCCCGTCCAAAACCTCGGCGTTGGTGGAGTACCCGCTCTTGGTCTTTTTCCCCGACGGGAGCCCCAGCTTGATGAACAGCACATCCCCCAGCTGCTTGGGGGAGTTGATGTTGAACTCATACCCGGCGTCCTCCCAAATGGACTCCTGCAGCCCGGCGATGTCGGTATCCAGCTGTTCTCCGAACTGGGCGATCCCCTGGGCGTCCAGCTCAAATCCAATCAGTTCCATAGAGGCCAGCACCTCGGAAAGGGGGATCTCTATGGTGTGGAGCAGATCCTCCTGGTCATTGCGGCGTATCTGTTCCGTCAGCTTTTCGCACAGGCTGGGGAAGGCCGCGCACTGGCGGGCAAAGTCCCCTGCTCCCTCCGGAATATCCCCGGAAATGGTCCCGCACTCCGTATGATATTGGCTTAAAAGCTTGTCCACCGGGTATTCGGTGGAGTTGGGGCTGAGAAGATAAGCTGCCAGCGCCGCGTCAAAGGAGATCTCCCCCAGCTCCAGATTATGCAGCATGGCGAAGCGGTAAAGGCCCTTGCAGTTGTGGGTCTGAATGGGGACAGACAGCTCCGCAGCCTTGCCCAACAGGGACAGCAGCTGTTCCGAGGCGTTCTCCCGGATATTATAAATGGTATCACCGGCTGTAAAGCCAAAGAGCTCCGGAACATCCTCCCGAAACTGTACCAGGAGAGAGAGGCGCCGCCCATCCCCGCCCTTCAGGGGTTCCAACGCACTGGAAATTTCCTTCTGGGAGGGATGGAAAACCGCCTTCCATTCCCGGCTTACCGGCGCTTCCTCTGGAGAATCGCCGGTGGACACATGGCTGAGGGCCGCGTCCTCCGCTGTAAAGCCCAGACGCTTGACCAGGGTGTACATCTCCAGACGGTTTAGGATGGCGTATGCTTTCGCTTTGTCCTGGGGACGGCGGGCCAGCTCCTCTATGGTGCAGGGGATCGGGGAATCCTGGTTGATCTCCGCCAACCGATAGGAAAGATAAGCCTTTTCCTTATCAGCCTCCAGCTTTTTTCGGACAGCGGGGCGAAGCTTGTCAGAATCCAAATGGCTGTATACCCCATCCAGGCTTTGGAATTTCTGGATCAGGTCCAGGGCAGTCTTTTCCCCCACCCCAGCCACGCCGGGGATATTGTCGGAGCTGTCCCCCATCAGGGCCTTTACATCAATCAGCTGCCGGGGGGTTACGCCGTATTTCTCCTGGATCGCCTCCGGGGTAAAGGGGGTGTATTCCGCCTTCCCCGCCTTAGAGGAGGCCAGCACCACCGTCACCCGGTCGGAGACCAGCTGAAACATATCCCGGTCGCCGCTGGCGATATAGCAGTCATTCCCCGCCTCGGCGCACCGCTTGCCCAAGGTGCCCAGAACGTCGTCCGCCTCATAGCCCTCCAGCTCCACAATGGGGTAGCCAAGGGCGGTGATCAAGTCCTTTAAAAAGGGGAGCTGCATCCCCAGCTCGTCGGGCATTCCCTTACGGTTTCCCTTGTAATCCTCGTACATCTTGTGGCGGAAGGTGGGGGCGGGCAGGTCAAAGGCAAAGGCCACCGCGTCCGGCTTCAGCTCGCTTTCCAGCTTTAAAAATATCCCGAAAAACCCAAAGATGCCGTTGGTAAAGACGCCTTCCTTGTTGGTCAGCGGCCTTACGCCGTAAAAGCCCCGGTTCAATATACTGTTGGAATCCACAATCAGCAGCTTCATTTTTCCTGCACTCCCCCTTATCGGAATCATTCGTTATTTTAGCAAAATATGCCCATCTCCGAAAGACTGTCAGGTTATTCCTCGTCGTTCAAAAGCCGGTCGATGATAAACCGGGGACGCTGCTTAACCTCTGCATAGATTTTCCCCACATACTCCCCGATAATCCCCAGGCACAAAAGCTGAATCCCACCGATCATCCAGATGGACCCCATCAAGGTGGTCCAGCCCTGTACCGTGTAGCCGAACAGCTTCTGAATCAGCAGCGCCAGCAGCATGATAATGCTGGCAAGGAAGATCACCACCCCCAGCCAGGTGATCAGCCGGATGGGCTTGACGCTGAAGGAGGTAATGCCGTCAAAGGCAAAGGCAAGCATCTTTTTCAGTGGATATTTGGATTCCCCTGCAAACCGTTCGTGCCGTTCATAGGTGACAATGGCGGAGGGAAACCCGACCAGCGGCACCACCCCCCGCAGAAATAGATTGACTTCCCTGTATTGGGAAAGAGCCTCCAGGGCCCGGCGGCTCATCAGGCGGTAGTCGGCATGGTTGTCCACAATGTCCACCCCCAAGGCCTGCATGAACTTGTAAAATCCTTGGGCGGTTCCCCGCTTAAAGGCGGTATCGGTGGCGCGGGAGCTCCTCACCCCATAGACTACATCGGATCCCCTGTAATATTCCTCCACAAACCGGTCGATGGCGTCCACGTCGTCCTGGAGGTCGGCGTCAAGGGAGATCACCATGTCCGCGTACTGTTTGGCGGTCATCAGCCCTGCCAGCAGCGCGTTTTGGTGCCCCCGGTTGCGGGAGAGCTTCAGGCCGCTGAATTTTGTATTTTCCCTGTGGAGCCCTTCAATCAGCTCCCAGGTTTTATCTTTACTGCCGTCATCCACAAAGAGGATGCGGCTCTTCCCAGAGACCAGGCCCGTCTTTTCCATCTTCTCCAGCTTCTCCGCCAGGCGGCGGCTGGTCTCCGGGAGAACGGCCTCCTCATTATAACAGGGAACCACCAGGTACAGGGTCTCTCCTGCCCGTTTCTCCTGGTTTTCCGGCTTATCAAACATGGCCGTCATCCTCCTTTTCCGGTGGGGATTCCTGCTGCGCTGCTGGTTTTTCCCCAACGGCTTTCTCAATGAATTCTTCTTTGGCCGCATCATCAGCCTGTCCATCCAGCTTGGAAAAAACGCCATACAGAAAATCGTCGTCATCTGTGCTGCCGCTTTCCTCCTCACCGGAGAACTGGTCGGGGACTACCTGCCCCACTTCTATTTCCGTCCTGCGGCCCATAATCCGGCGCACGCCGAACAGGGCAAGATACCCTGCCAGCATCGCCAGCCCCCCAAGGGAGAGGATGATCCCCCAGATCAGCCCAGGGGTCATATACTGGAAGCGGATGTCGCACTCCCCTTCCGGGCAGCGCACCGCCATAAACCCGATGTTGGCCCGCACCACCTCCGCAGGCTCCCCGTTGACGGTAACGCTCCACCCCTTTTCATAGGGGACCGAGAAAAACACCAGATTTTCCCTGCTCAAATTGATGTGGGCGGAAAAGCCCCGGTTATCTTTGGAGAAATCATCGGTGCACTGGGTGCGGCGGTCCTTTACATCCTCGGTAAAATCGTCGTAGCCAAAGCCGCAGTTGGATTCGTCCAGCTCCCACAGGATATCGCTGTGGGCCTCCGCCTCCTCTTCATCCAGGACAATGGCCTTTAACAGCAGCTTGGACTTGGCGGAGGTAGCCGCATTGTCAAACTCTTCCCTTGGCATATAGTAGTCGTAGGCAAATCCCATGGGGAGAAAATTCTCATTTTCATAGAGGTTAAAGGTATTTTGGTTATCCACATAGCGGAAACCGGGCATGGGGTTCTGCTCCTCCTTCCCCTCCTCGATAAATAACCACTTCACTGACAGGAAGGCGCGCAGGGCATAGTAATCTGTAGAGGGCTTGCTGGAAACGTCACGCTTAACCCCCACCTCAGGGTAAAATTCCATAATGGACACTGGCACAATGCTGTGAAAGGCTTGGATGTTAGGCAGCTGCCAGAACATCCCCATGTTGTCCATGGCGTCGTAAAAGTCATAGCGTGCAAACTCGCTGTCGGGAATCTCCAGACGGTCCTTGCCGTCAAGGGCGATGTCCACGATCCAGTCTCCCTTGGGGGAGTTGAGAACTTTGCCCATGGTCAGGAAGGTGGCGCCGGAAACCAGGATAATGGCGGAGACCACAGCGGAGGTCACCTTCAGGAACCGTTCCTCCCCCTCCTCCCGGATATGGTCTACCACAATATGGGTGATCACCAGGCAGGCAAGGGCGATGACGCTGACAATGGCATACCTGGCCCAATTGTCCACCAGTCCGATGGACCACTTTTCGTCCTGATAGATGGGGGTAAGGCCCATGGCCAGAATAAAGGCAATGGTAATGACAGCGGTCCACCTCTGCCCCCGGCGCAGGTCGATCTCCCGGTCCTCCAGAGAACGCACAGTGGCAAGGCACATCATCAGCACCGGCATATAAAACCACCGGGCGTAATAGGACTGGTTCATCATGACAAATAAGCTGTTAAAGCCAGGGATCATAGCCATGAGCAGAGAGGCCGCCAAAATCTTTTTCAGCCAGTCCTTCTGACGGCACTGTACATAGGCGATCACCCCAGACATGGAGAATAGAGGCAGCCAGGCGCTGAGGGAGGACCACTTGGCCGCCTGGTCGGTAAACAAGAAGGAGTTGTACACCAGGTCCGGCGGAAAGAACATATTGTACAGGATCTCCATAGGGCGGCGTTCCTGCCAGTACACCCAGATATTCCAGCCGTTCTGGAGGCTGTCCAGGCCTGTCCTGGGGTTACCCAGGAGGGCCAGCACCGAGGGCAGCAGCACCGAGGCGGCGATGAGTACCCCGAACACCGACTCCAGGGCCACAAGGCCGAACTTTGCCAAACTCATGGGGAAATTTTCCCTGTCCGTGCAGCGGATGACAAAGTAGATGACGACAAACACCACCTCGCCGATGAAAAACCAGTAGTTCACAAAGGCGTTGAGGAACACCGCCGCCGCAAAGAGGCCCTTGCGGTTGTTCTGCACCAACTCCTCCAGGCCCACCAGAATCAAGGGAAAAAAGACAACGACCTCTAAAAAGTGGTTAAAAAAGGTGTTGTAGATACAATAACCGGAAAAACCGTAGAGAATGCTCCCCAGCATGGCGTACCGGACATCCTTGGTAAACCGTTTCAGAAAACAGAATCCGGTCAGGGAGGCGCAGGCCAGCTTTAAGATCAGCAGCGGCCCCATGAGCATGGGGACCATGTGGTTGGGGAAGGGCAGAGTCAGCCAGAAAAAGGGGCTGGTGATCAGATAAAAGCTGTAGGACCCGATAAAGTTCGCCCCCAGGTCCGTCTCCCAGTTCCAGAACCAATCCCCGCTGCGGACCGCCTGATGGGCCAGCTTGTAGAAGGGCACCTGCTGGACATTGAAATCGCCTGTGAAAAAATAATATCCCTTCTCCCAGATGATAAAGGGAAGAAACAGCAGTGTGGATAACAGCAGCGCGTAGAGGAAGATTTGAAGATAATGATTCTTCAGCAGCTTCGGCTGTGTCAGCTTTTTAAACAATGTTTTCACCTCGAACAAGTTTTATGTTTTGGAGTACTCGACTATTATACCATAGAACGCAGTGAAATGGTATCATTCGCCATGTTTTCCGGTTGCCCTGATAGGGGCGAGGAAAACGGCGCCGAAATCTATAATAATCGCTTCGCGATTATTATTCCATGGAGCGCAGCGAAATGGAATAATTCGCCATGTTTTCCGGTTGCCCCGGCAGGGGCGAGGAAAACGGCACTGAAATCTATAATAATCGCTTCGCGATTATTATACCATAATTTAGTGAAAAAAAAAGAAATATCTCCCCTTTTCCTGTGAAAATATGTACTTGGACGGAAGAAACGCCGCAATTTTCCAGTCCTTTTACATAGAGTGGACAGATCTCCGTCCTTTTTTGCGCTTTTTTCAGCAAAAACTTTTCTATTTTTGGGGTTTGTGGTATACTGAAATGCATTCTTTATCTTTCTAAGGGGTGATCTTCTTATGGTGACATTCTATCAAACTGTCAACAGCTTTCTGGAACAGAACGAAAAAGCCATGCTGGCCAACGAGTCCGCCTCCTGCCTGGTGCTGGGCAACGCCAAAGCCGAGCGGGACAAGCTGTGCGTCCCGTCCCGAATGTTCGGGAACGTCCAAGATGGAGCGGGGAATATTCTCCTCATCTTCTGCAACTACCATCCCTTTAACCTGTGCATCTACGCCCATACCCCGGATCGGGAGCTCCAGAAGTGGGCAGCGGCAGAGCTGGCCCATACCTTGACAGAACAGAACCCCTTTCCGTTCAACGGCCTTACCGCGAACCGAACCGTCTGTGACGCCTTCTTCGAGATCTACCGCGCTCCGGATGATGCGCCGGTGTTCCTGGCCTCCCCCATGGACATCATGGAACTGACCGGGCTTAGCCCAATAACCCTAGCCCCCGGCTTCCAGCGGGAGGCGGAGGAGGCGGACGTCCCTCTGCTGACCCGTTGGAACCAAGAGTTTGAATGGGAAGCTCTGAAGGAACGGCGGAGCACGGAGGCTGCGGAAAAAAGCGTCCGCCGCGCGATAAAATCAGGGTTTTACCTTTACTGTGAGGAGGGCAGCGGCCAGCCGGTCTCTGGTGCAAGTACAACCCGGAAAATGGAGACCACCGTTACCATCAACCACGTCTACACTCCCCCCTCTTTTCGGGGAAAAGGGTATGCTCAGTCCAATGTCTATCTGGCGTGCAGAAGGGTTTTAGAAAGCGGATATCAGAAATGCGCCCTATTCGTGTCCCAGACCAATCCCATTTCCAACCGGGTGTATGAGAAAATCGGCTTTAAAATCACAGAAGACCAGTACGACTATCGTTTCAAACGGAGGAAATTGGATTGAAATTAGGACAGCTTGAGATAAACGAAACCGCCGCCCTCGCCCCTATGGCGGGGGTGGCGGACACCGCTTTCCGGCTGATCTGCCGGGAATATGGGGCGGCCTATGTGGTGGGGGAATTGGTCAGCGCCAAGGGCATGACCTACCACAGCAAAAACTCGGCAAAGCTGCTGGAAATCACCGAGGCAGAGCGGCCCATGGCGGTGCAGCTTTTCGGCGGGGAGCCGGAGACCATGGCGGAGGCAGCCAGAATGTCCCTAGAAAACGCCCCGGACGTGATAGACATCAATATGGGCTGTCCTGCGCCCAAGGTTACGGCTACAGGGGCGGGCAGCTCCCTAATGAAGGACCTGCCCAGGGCGTCCCGGATCATTGAAGCGGTGCGGGCAGCAGTTCCCCCTCATATCCCGGTGACGGTGAAGTTCCGCAAGGGCTGGGACAGCAATTCGGTCAACGGGGTGGAATTCGCCAGAATGGCGGAGCAGAGCGGCGCAGCGGCGGTGACAATCCATGGCCGGACGCGGGAGCAGATGTACGCCCCCTCCGCCGACTGGGAGATCATACGAAGCGTAAAGGAAGCGGTCTCCATCCCGGTGATCGGCAACGGGGATGTGGACAGCCCCCAGTCGGCGGCGGAGATGTACCGCCAAACCGGGGTTGACCTGGTGATGGTGGGCCGGGGGGCGCTGGGAAGGCCCTGGCTGTTCGCCCAAATCCAGGCCTTTTTAAGGGATGGAACCCTTCTTCCGGACCCTCCCCTGGAGGAGCGCATGGAGGTGATGCTCCGCCACATCCGCCTTGTGGCGGAGCTGAAAGGGGAACATGTGGCGCTGCGGGAATCCCGTAAGCACATTGCCTGGTACTTAAAGGGGGTACGCGGGGCGGCTAAGTTCCGCAATGCTTCGGGGAGCGTGTCCACGGTTGCGGAGGCTGAGGCCCTGGCCCGGGAGGTGGTCAGGCAGAACCGGGAGCCGGCAGAAATATAAGGGAAAGGGAGGAGCGGTATTCAAAACGCTCCTCCCTTGTTTTTGAGTATACTGTCAGAACAGCAGGCCGGTGGCCATCAAGCCGGTGACAAATTCGGTATAGGTGTCCTCCAACGCCTTGATCTGGCTGGTGTATTCCTCTATCTGCCTCTCCAGGAACTCTTTGGCTTCTGTCTCATCCGGGTCATCTGGACCGGCTTCATATCTATATGTATATGTGCTTTCATTGTAGTGGTCCAGCTGGGCCTGGACCACCAGCCGGGAGAGATACAACCCGCTCAGCTCCCGGATGACAGACTTTGCCTCCTGTTCGTTGACACTGGAGTCCACAGCCCCAAGCCGTCCGCTGAGGCCTGTGCGCTTGGCGGAGCTCTGTTCCTTATCGTAATCGATCAGGCCCTGGTCCTTGGCGTATTCCAGCAGAAGGGCCTCCAGACGAATGCGGCAGTCGTTGAGCTCCATATTGAATTCCAGCTGGGTATACTGCCCCTCCGCATTGGAACGCACCAGCTGGAGAAGATCGCTACGCAGAAGCCTGACCCTGGACTCAAAGCTGGAAACAGGCTTTTGGCTTCCGTCGCCGCTGTCCGGCTGGATAACGTCCTCCACCCTGAAATATGTTACATCCCTGTCTATGGTATAAGTATTGTAGTGGGAACCGCCTTGACCGCCGCTGTCCAGAAGGTTCCTGCCATCCCGGTTTACCAAAATCAGGCCGTCTGGAATGGAAAGCTCTATCTCGGCGGAATTCACAAACATCCGGATCAGGTAGTCCCAAAGGTCGCTAGGGGAATCCAGCAATGAGAGGAAATTCAGCGAACCGTACTTTATGGACAGGGTGATGTTGGCGGTATCGCCCTGGACAGAGGATTCTACCGATAAATCCCCCTGGGAGAGCTGGCTGGATTTTACAATGATCTCCCTGTTTTCACTGCGGGTAATATGGACCCCCGCCGCCGAATCCAGGGAAAGGGTGGTGATGCTGTCGTCCAGTGGAAACACCTCTACCGGCTGAACCGCTTTCAGCTGCTGATAGCGCGGGATAATGGTGTTGGCCAGATCCCGCACGGCAAAGGGCGTCAGCGGGATAATAGCGAGGACACAGACAGCTGTCAGGACAGCAAAGACAACGGTTATTTTTTTAATCATGAGCGTGCACCTCCTCAATGACGGCAATGGACTGCTCCTCCGGCTTGGCGGAAGGGGTCTTGTCCGGGCGGACAATCGCCTTTGCAAAAAGCCCGATGATCCAGCGGACAAACCCGCGCACCATCCGCACCGCCAGCAGAAGGACCACCGCCGAGGCAAACAGCGCCGCCAGGGCGATCACCACCGCCAGGCCGGCGGCGGAAGGGGGCAGCGCGCTGATAAAGAGCAGCAGGCCGGTGAAGATGACCAGGGAAGCGGCCACCAGCACCCCAAAGGCGGCAACCAGGAGAAGGAAGATAACAGCCACCGCCATGATCAGCGGGATGGACAGGACAAAGGCGGCGGCGGAAAAAGCCTTTACCGCTGCCCGCGCCTTAAAGAGGTTTTTGACCGTGGGGGCGGTTTGGGCCTGGTCTATATAGGATTCCGCCACAATCTGGACCGCCACCTCCCGGGGATCCCCCAGCCGTTCGGCAGTCTGGGCTTCCTCCTCGTTCTGCAGGGCGCCGTCCTCAAAAAACTCCCGGTAATCCCGGATAATCTCACTGATTTCCTCCTTGGCCAGATGCCCGTTCAGGTTCCCAGCCAAAGCCTTTAAGTACTCACTTTTCGTCATTCTCTTCGCCTCCAAGTATTGAATTCACGATCTGGGACAAGGACCGCCATTCCCCCTTTAAGGATTCCAGATGTTTTTTTCCCTTTGCTGTTATCTGGTAGTACTTCCTCGCCGGTCCGTGGGGGCTTTCCACCAAATAGGTGGATACATATTCCTCCTGGGTCAGCCGCCGCAGGATGGGATACACTGTCCCCTCGTTGATCTCGGTATACCGGCCGATGGCCTGCACCAGCTCATAACCATACCTTTCCCGGCTGCTGATCAGCGCCAGGATACACATTTCTATGGCCCCTTTTCGGAACTGGGTGTTCATGGAAACACTCCCTCGTTTGCGTCTGTTCGACTGTTTTCGTTTTTCTTTTCTATTAGCAGTATACCACAGTACTTTGTAATACACAATACCTTTTTTCAAATAGTACTTGGAAAATAGATGAATTTTTAGGAAACGGGGGAGTTGAACCGTATAGGGGAGAGCGGAAGGGCTGTTGACGAAAAGGGTTGCCTTTTTGGGGCTCCATTGCTACAATGAAAAAAGAATTCCTGTGAGGGGGGAGCAGATTTGAAGGCGTGCCACAGCTGCGGGACGATCCGCCAGCATTTAACATTCAGGTCAGGCATTTTTTCCAGGATTGCGCGGAAAAACCAGGCCTTTAACCAGCAATTCGAGGTAAAAGGCCTGGTCAACGGCCAGGGGCTGCCCCCTGTGGCGGATATGCGCTACGGCGCGGCGAACGTCAGGCGGTCCGGCTGCGGCCTAATCGCGGTGTACAACGCGCTTATCCTTCTGGGGAACCCTCAGCCGCTTGGGGACGTTATCGCATGGGGAGATCTGAAGGGCTCCCGGCTGCTGGGGCTGCTGGGCACCTCCCCGAGAAGAACCAAAAAGCTTCTGCAGAAACTGGGGTACAACGTAAAAGCAGTGAGGAGTCCAAAGGAGTTCGCTGCCCAGGCCCGGGACGTCCCTGTCTGCCTGTTTACCTTCTGGAACCAAAGGGGCAGCATCCTCCGCGGAATGCACACTGTATGCCTCCGGTGCAATGCAGAGGGCCTTGAAGTGTATAACCTGTACAATTCCTCCTCTCATACAGAGAGGATCGCCTCCTTTGAGGAATGGAGGTCCAAGGGGATCGGGCCAGTGGTTTTGTATTGCATCAGCTTAGGTGAAGGAATGAAAGCCTGAGAGCCTCAAATTCCGCCCGTTTTACTCTGCTGCCTCAATAGAATCCACAATGCTGAGTTTCGCTATCCTTTTTAAGGGCACTGCAGTGGCCAGCAGGCAGGCCAGCACCGACGCCCCGGAGGCTTCCGCCATGGCCGCCAGGGGCGGGAACACCAGGGAGATCTCATTGGAGGCAGCGGCACTCACCAGTATGGTGCAGAGATACCCTGCAATACATCCGATTGCCGCGGCGATGAGGCCGTAAAAAACCCCCTCCCACAAAAAGGTTTGATACAAGCTTCCCGCACTCATACCAATGGCCCGCTGCGTGCCAATCTCCCTGATTCGGGTGTGGATGTTGGTGTAAACCGTGTTGACGATGTTCAGTATCCCAATCAGCCCGATGAACAGGATCAGCCCCCAGCCAAGGAGCCTGATCTGCGCTTCGCTCTCCCGGAGCTGCCGGTCGGTCTGCTCATAGGAAACCGCCGTCGTGCCGGGAACCCGCTGGCAGAACTGATCCAGCGCTGAATCAAAGGCCTCCCGGTCCGCGCCGTCAGCCAGGATAGGGCGCAGTTCAGCGTAGCCGGCGCTTCCGGTCAACTCCGGATAGATGGCGCTGGAGACAATCACTTCAATGCCGTTGGAAAATCCCTCGTTCCCCACGCTGAGATAGGGGTCGTATCTGTCCCAGGCCAGCAGCACTGGAAGCTTTTTCACGGCAATGGTGAGGACGGCCCCCTCCTCAATGCGGTTGGTAAAAATCTCTGTATCCCCATAGGTCATGGGAATGGGGTTGCGGACAACACAGCCTTCACCGGCCTTCAGGGCCTCCAGCTTTTCCCCTGTGAGCCAGTTGGGGAACTCGTAATCCATCCACCTGTCATTCAGGCCGAAAATCTGGAAGGTCTCCCCTGCGTCCAAGGGAAAGTCCGTCTCCACCCCCACTGGGTAGAATTCCTCGTCCAGATCGTATTTGATATTCTGCAGGGTCCCTATGCCCTCTATGGATGCATGTTCCCCCAGGGCCTCCGCTTCCTCTGGGGAAATCCCGGAAACCTGGTTGACAATGGAGTAATCCCCCAAACGCTCCGGCACCGTCCCGCTTATGCTTAACAGGGAGACGGCCCTCTGAAGGGCAATAAACACCGTTATGCTCATGACCAAGGACAGGATGGTAATCGCTGTGCGGCCCTTGTTGCGGTTCAGGTTCAAGCGGGCATAGTACCGTTCAAAGCTGCCGGTTTTCCCAGTCCGGCGGTTTTTCCGCTGGATCCTGACGTTTGTCCCGGACATAGCCGCAACCGGGGAAACCCTTGCCGCAAAACGCGCGGCAGGGACTGCCGCCAGGAAGGCAGACAACAGCGTGATGACCGCGCTCAACAGCAGGTATGCCCATTTGCCGGAGCTGTTGGCCGCAATCAACTCCTTGAGCTGGGCGAAATCCCGGGCCAAAAACATTTCTGGAGAAAGCTGGCCCAACGCTGCAGTCAAAATCCCCTCTGCCGAAAGTCTCCCCAGGACTAGACCCGCAGGAATCCCCACTCCGCACAGCAGAAGCACCTCGACGGCAACAATGGTATACAGCTGCCCCCTTTTTGCACCGATGGCCCGCAGCGCGCCATATTGGCGGATCCGCCGGGAAACCGCTATTTTCAGGATGTTGTAGATCACCAATCCAGCCGCCAGCAGAATCAGCGCCGCCACTAGAATCCCGGCGGCGATCAGGTAGGGGAAGCCTTCGCTGTCCAGCAGCATATCCGTATCAGCGGCGTTTTTATCATAGCGGATTCCTGCGGCGTCGAGATAGAGGACATTATAAAGGCAGTCCAGTTCATGGATGTTCAGCGCCGCGCACAGCCCGTCCATAACCGCCTGAAAGCTGCCCTTGTCCGCCATCCGCATATCCATGTTGTAGTAGATGTACGATTGGGGCAGAACCTTTTCGGCTGTCCCCTTCCCGGCAAGGCCGAGAATATGTCCCCCAGTATAATTTAAAAAGTTGCTTTCTGTGATTCCAACCAGTGTGAATTCGCCGGTATAATCGTAGGCTTCCACCTCAATCCCATGGCGGAGGGCCTTGGAGAGGGGCAGGGAAATTGTATCGCCGGTCTTCCCCGTAAAGCCGAGAAACTGAAGGGCATCCTCCGGCAGGGCGATCTCCAGGGGCGCTTGGGGAAGGCGTCCTTCTTTGAGCCGTGAACAGGAGGGCTGGAGGGCGGTCACGTCGCACCAATATTCCGTTACGCTCAGGCTGAGGACGTCGTTGATCTCCATGGTTCCCAGTGGGATATAGCGCCCAGTATAGGAAAGGCGTGGATCTTCTTCCAGGAGGGAAGCCTGCTCCCCGGTGAGCTGGACAAAGGTGGAATACCGGTTTCCCCCAATGGCAATGGCCTGCTGCTCCCGCATGGCGGCGAGAACCCCCACTGACTGGCCAACAGCGGCGGTCATTGTGGTGGAAAGGATGACGGCGGCCAAGATCAAAAAAGAAGTGACCTTCTGGGCAAAAAGCTCCCGAAGGGCCAGGATGCGGTAGCTTTTCATTCTATTATACCTCCTCCAGAACGCCGTCCATGATGGTCAGCCTGCGCCGGGCCATTTCCGCGATCCGGCCGTCATGGGTGATGACGATCAGCGTCTTCTTCATGTTTTGGTGGATCCCCTTCAGAAGCTCCATAACCTCTCCCCCACTGCGGCTGTCCAGGTTGCCGGTGGGCTCATCGGCAAAGATCACCTCCGGCTGGGCAATGAGGGAACGGGCAATGGCCACCCGCTGCTGCTGGCCCCCGGAAAGTTCATGGGGAAGGTGGGAAAGACGGTCCCTAATGCCCAGAAGATCTGATAACCGGTCCAGATAGCCCTCATCGGGCTGTTTTTTGTCCAGAAGAAGGGGCATGAGGATATTTTCCTTTGCTGTCAGCACTGGCAGAAGGTTGAACTGCTGGAAGATAAATCCAATTCGTCTGCGGCGGAAGGCGGAAAGTTCCCGGTCCGTCAGGGAATATATCTCCCTTCCGTCGTAGGTGAGGCTGCCGGAGGTGGGACGGTCCAGGCCGGAAAGCAGGTGGAGCAAGGTGCTTTTCCCGCTGCCGGAGGGCCCCATGATGGAGATAAAATCCCCCTGGGCAATATCCAGGCTGGCTTTGTTTAGGGCAATGACCCGGTTTTCTCCGCTGCCATAGATTTTCGACAGCTTCTTGGCTTGTATTTGCATAAAAACACTCTCCTTACAAATGTGCATTCCGGTGGCCGGAAGCTGTATTTGGTAAGAAGAGTATAAAGGGCAAATCTCAAAAAAGTCTCAAGATTTTGCCCCAAAGACAGGAAAGCGCCATAATTTCCAGTGGGGCTTGACCTGATATGTTGGCTGCGGATATAATGGGATTATAAAGACCCCGAAATTATCACCCCAAAACAAACCATATATTTTTGCTTGCCGGGAGGTCATGAAAGAGAATGTATGACGTAATTGTAATAGGGGCCGGACCGGCGGGATGCACCGCGGCAAAGGCTCTGGCGGAAAAGGGGTTCCGGGTGCTGCTGGCGGAAAAATGCAGAATGCCCCGGTATAAATCCTGTTCCGGTCAACTGATTCAAAAATCCATAGATTTGGTGCAGAGATATTTTGACAGGGAGGTCCCCCGCTCCGCTATGTGTACCCCAACGGAAAACCGGGGGATGATCTTTACCAGCGACAGGAGGAAGGAATACCGTTTCCAGCAGGAGGGCCTGAACATATGGCGCAGCTCCTTTGACCATTGGCTGGCGGAAAGGGCGGAGGAGGCAGGCGCAGAGGTTCGGGATGGCGCTGCCGCCATTTCCTGCACCCAGGACAGCAAAACGGCAATGGTAACCCTTCGCAGCGGAAAAGTCTATACAGAAACGGCAAGATATCTGATAGACTGCGAGGGGGTTGTTGGAACGCTGAAGCGGAAGCTTCTCCTCACTGACGGCACACCCCCGTACATAATGACCTTTCAGACCTATAACCGGGGCAGGATAGACCTGGACCACCATTATTTCCACGCCTACCTCCAGCCGGAGCTGTCCCAGTACGACGCATGGTTCAACGTAAAGGATGAAATGCTGGTGCTGGGGGTATCGGTCCCGGTAAAGGACAGGGGCAAAATAGCGCCCTATTACCAAAGGTTTATTGACTACATGGAAAAGAACCACTGCCTGAAGATCGGCCAGCAGCTCAAAACCGATCAATGGCTTATGCCGCATATCCTTCCCGGCTGCCCCATTGATTATGGCATTGGGCGGGTGCTGTTTGCAGGGGAGGCAGCAGGGTTCCTCAATCCAATGGGAGAGGGAATTTCTGCGGGGCTGGAAAGCGGGTACTGCGCCGCCCAGGCGGTCATGGAGCATTTTGACAGCATGGAGACCGTCCTGCCGGGCTATCGAGAAAGGACGGCCCCTCTGCACGATTATATGAAAAGGCAGTGGCGTTTTGTTGCCGGGATTGCGGATACATTCAGCCATATGAAGTAAAATAAAAACTCCCTATGCGGGAGTTTTTATTGATGCGGAGCGTATCAGGCCTGTGTCAGCGGTTCAAATACCCACTCCTGTTTTTTGCTGTTGCGTTCCAGAGGCTGCCAGGTACAGCTGCTGGTCCCGGAGACGGTGTTTGCGGTCAGGTACAGCTTTTTATTGGTCAGCTTGATGCGGTAGACCTGTTTCTTTTCGGAGACCGGCTCCATGGTCAGCAGCTGATTGACGGGGTCGTTGTTGTCGTAAATATCCGCGTAATTTGCGCTGGTATCCAGGCGGTCGAGACACTTTTTCTCCCTGCCGCTGTTGTCCTGCGTCCCTATGTACAGGCGGTTGTGGGCATAGTTCCAGGTTTGCTCCGGGCTACCGTCCAGCTTTTGGGTATAGACCCTTGTGCCATTCGCGGTCTTGCCCCGGTCCGGATACAGGACATTTTTACATTTGCCTGTCTTATTGTAGCAACTGTGGATACGGTAGGTTCCCTTTGCAAGCGCCATATGAAAAACCCCTTTCATAAGATTTTTTAAAGCATTTGTCCTTGAATTACTGTAAAAAAATAATATCGCATTTCGAGAATTTTGTCAACCCTATTTTGTGAATTTTAGGATTGTTTTTTAAAAAGTTTCAAGGCAACAGAAGCCGTCTCAAATGAGACGGCTTCTGTTGCCTGCGGGAAGCGGCCATTCAATCCTCGTTAAGAAATCTTAAAGCTGCTCTGCAATGTCGAAGATCAAACGGTAGGTCTTTTCCCATCCCAGGCAGGGATCGGTGATGGACTTGCCATAAACGCCCTCCCCGATCTTCTGGCTTCCGTCCTCAATGTAGCTCTCCACCATAAAGCCCTTTACCATCCGGGCAATGTCTTTGGAATGCCTCATGCTGGAAAGGACGTCCTTGCAGATGCGGATCTGCTCCAGGGGCTGCTTGTTGGAATTGGAATGGTTGGCGTCCACAATCAGGCCCATGTTTTTCAGCTTCTTCTCGCTGTACATTTCGTATAAACGGACCAGGTCCTCATAATGGTAGTTGGGAATAGACTGCCCATGCTTGTTCACCGATCCCCGCAGAATGGCGTGGGCGCAATCGTTGCCCTCAGTACGCACCTCCCAGCCCCGGTAAATAAAGGTGTGGGAGTGCTGGGCCGCTAGGATCCCGTTGAGCATCACCGCGTAATCCCCGCTGGTGGGGTTTTTCATCCCCACCGGGATGCCGATGCCGCTTGCCGTCAGCCGGTGCTGCTGGTCCTCCACCGACCGCGCCCCCACTGCCACATAGGAGAGCAGGTCGGAAAGGTACATATGGTTTTCCGGGTAAAGCATTTCGTCGGCACAGGTAAATCCCGTCTCTGTAACCGCCCGCAGGTGGATGTGGCGGATGGCGATAATCCCCTTTAACATATCCGCCTCGTGGGAGGGATCCGGCTGGTGGACCATCCCCTTGTACCCCTCGCCGTTGGTGCGGGGCTTATTGGTGTATATCCGGGGGATGATCAGCAGCTTGTCCTTGACCTCCTCCTGGACCCGGACCAGCCGGGAGATGTAGTCCAACACCGGCTCCTCCGAGTCCGCCGAGCAGGGCCCGATGATCAGCAGCAGCCGGTTGGATTTTCCTGTAAGAATCTCTCGGATCTCTTCATCCCGCCGGGCCTTGTGCGCAGCCAGCTCTGCGCTGAGGGGATACTGTTCCTTGATCTCGTCCGGATGGGGAAGGGCGCGTATCTGTTCCATTTTCATGTCCATGGCTTCTTTATCCTTTCAATATAGAATCGCTGTCTGAAAGCAGCGGGAGCAAAATATCCATTTCCCGTCCGCCACGCTTTATGGGATGAAAGCGCTTAGCGCCTGGCCTTTTGGAAAAACTTCACTCTGACAATCCATCCGGCTACAAAGAAAATCCACACATTCAAAACCGGAAAAAACGCCGCAACGGAAACCGGTATGTGGAAGAAAACCCTGGAAAACATCTTCTGTGTCATCAAAAATGGCCATTGGAACAACAAAAGCGAAAATTCGTACAGAAATCCGCCAAAGCCGTGGGAAAGATCCCTTCCGTTGGTGATCCAGAACAGGATCCCCGGTATGACCGCGCAGGCGGAAGCCATTGCCGGGAAGCTGATGCGCTGCCAGAATCCGTTGCAGAATCCCAGCCACATGGCAGTAAAGCCAAACAAAAACGCCAGCCCCACCCGGGCAAGGGGCATGACCTTTTCAAGACGGGGAATATAAATCGAAAAGAATCCACTGGTCAGCAAAATGGCAAAGTAAATGGTCATATCCCGGTAAACAGGCACATAGAACCGGTCCATCCAAAGGCCGAACCATCGAAGGATGGGGGAATATTTTCTGGGCGGCATAATACTGGTACCTCCTTCGATCAGTAAATTTCGGCAATGGTACGATAGGGCACCACACCGTTGTAGTTAATATGGAGCAAGTAAGCATAATAGACGGTCATGGCCAGCAGCAGCAGAACATATACTACCGCCTGGGTGATATAGGGGTAACGTCCCCCGTATTTGGTTCCCTGGGCCGCAGTGGTCATAACCTTGGCCAGGTCGCTGACCAGCAGGATGATGGCGGGGGTCATAAACAACACAGCAACCCGGGAGACAATGTGGTATTTAATTCCCAACAGTTCAAAGAAGGTCCCGTAATACAGGCAGTTGATCAGGATGTTGTTAAAAGGGTTCTTCTTGACCAGCTCCGGACGCCAGAGAAGGCAGAAGAGGAGCAGCGTCACAAAACCCAGAGCGGGCCAGGGCAGCACGCCCAGGGACTCCGGCGACGAAACCGGACGCTGATAGTACAGCCTGGCGGCCAGCATATAAAATTCATCGGAGAAGCCGTAGAGCAGCATCCCAACTAAAGAGAAAAGGGGGAGCGTCACACGGTTCAGCGGGATCTTCAAAATAATGAAAAAGGGGAGAAAGATGAGGGCGGAAAGGTGGAAGGTGGAGGCCAGCAGAACCAAAATCACAAACCGCAGGGGACGGTTCTCCTTGATATCAATCAGGGCCCATATGAGGATGACCGTAGCGGTATACTGGCGCAAAAAGCAGAAAGAATTAAACAGCAGTCCGAAACATAAAAAGGCGGCGACGCTCATCCATGGAGTGGAGGAATAGCGGTGGATAAACCACATTACGCTCACTGCATACGCCAGCCCAAAGAAGGTGAAGATGACAAATCCCTCCATAGTAAAGTTGGCGAAAAGACGGTTTACCATTACATATCCTCTTTCCAGCCGGACCAAGTCGGGGGAAAGATCATACCAGTCCAGATGATAGGTTTGCGTAAAAATAGGCCAATAGCTGGCATAGTCATACCCTGTAAGATACCGTATACCGGCCAGGACCGTAAAGATCAGGCCCATGGAAAGGGTGTAGATGGGCTTACCCCATTTGTTTTTCCAAACTGTGCACAGCCCGAATCCTCCCACCACGGCCACGCCCAGCAGCAGATAATAAATTGCCATTGTGTATGAACCAATCCTCTCTGTTTTATCTTTTTACGGATTACGGAAATTTTTATGATGTTACCATGATACCGCCAGTTGAACCAAAAATCAACCTTCTTTCTCCCTGCCGCAGCAAAAAATAGATATTTTGTCGGAGAGAATAGAAATCCATGGCAGGCAGTTGCATCTTTCTGTTGAAAATAATATAATAATAGATATGTTTTTTCTTGTATCATATTTCAGCATCCCTGTGGGAGCTTTCAGCGTCCCCGCAGGGGCTTAAAAGGAGTGTTTTGAAATGCCGGACCAGCGGGAGACAGGCCTGTCAAAATACTGGAAGCTGTTTACCTCCACCTTCTATCTCAGCGCCTTTACCTTTGGCGGCGGATTTGTAATCATCCCCCTGATGAAGAAAAAATTTGTGGATGAGCTCCACTGGATGGAGGAGGACGAAATGCTCAACATCGCCGCCATCGCCCAGTCATCCCCCGGCTCTGTTGCCGTCAACGCCTCTATCTTTATCGGGTACCGCATCGGCGGGATACCAGGGGCCGCGGTTACCATTTTGGGCACGGTCCTCCCTCCCTTCCTGATTATCTCCGTTATTTCCATGTTTTACGCCGCTTTCCGTTCCAACGCCATTGTCAGCGCAGTGCTGAAGGGGATGCAGTCCGGCATCGCCGCCGTGATCGCCGATGTTGTGGTCTCCATGAGCGGGAAGATTGTAAAGCAGAGAAAATGGGTTCCTGTTGTCACTATGCTGGGGGCATTTATTGCCACATGGTATTTTAGTATCAACGTTGTATTTATCATTCTCTTCTGCGGTGTGGTAGGTGCTTTTACCACCCTATATGAACTGAAGCATTCTCCGGAACAGTGAGAGGAGGCTCTATATGAAACTACTGCAGCTCTGCTGGAGTTTTTTCCAGATCGGACTGTTCAGCATTGGCGGAGGTTATGCCGCCATGCCCCTAATTCAGGAGCAGGTGGTGGAAAAGCAGGCCTGGCTCTCTATGACCGAGTTTACAGACCTGATCACCATTGCGGAGATGACCCCCGGCCCTATTGCCATCAATGCCGCTACCTTTGTCGGCATACAAGTCGGCGGGGTGGTGGGTGCAATAGCCGCCACTCTGGGCTGCATTCTTCCATCCTGTATCATTATGTCTATTATGGCCTATCTATACTTTAAGTACAGCAATCTGAAGCTGATACAGGGGATCCTGGGAGGGCTGCGCCCGGCGGTGGTTGCCATGATCGCCTCGGCAGGGGTTTCCATTGCGTCTCTGGCCTTTTTTGGAGAAAAGGGGAGCGTTCACTGGGACCACCTGAACCCAATTGCAGTTGCCCTGTTTGCGGCAGCGTTTTTGGTGCTGCGGAAATGGAAGACATCTCCGGTCCTGGTGATGCTGGGAAGCGGCGCTGTAGGAGGCGCTTTATATCTGGTGTTTGGGATGGCATAGGACAGCTTTAAAAGAGCAGCTTTCCAATCAGTGCGTTGGATACCAGAAACCCCCTGGGAGTAAGGGCAATGAAACCGCCCTCTGGATCAGGGGAGAGGGAAAGCAGGCCAGCCTGTTTGAAGGGCAGAGCCTTCCGGCAAAGCTCTTCCCAGCATCCGGCTGAGGGATACCGGCGGTTCAGCTCCGACGCCCGCACCCCCTCGGCCAGCCGAAGGCGGAGCATAAGGTACTCCTCCAAGGTCCCTCCTTCCCCTTCATCCTCCAGGATACCGGCAAGGGAGGGTGCGGCCAGATAGTTCTTTAAGTCCCTGGGAATGGAATACCGCCGCCCCGCCCAGTAGGAATGGGCCCCTGGACCGATCCCAAGGTATTCTGTCCCCTCCCAGTATTTCAGGTTGTGGAGGGCGTACTGCCCATCCCTGGCAAAGTTGGAGATTTCGTACTGCCGGAACCCCCTCTCCTCCAGGCCTTCCACTGCCGCCAGGTAAAGGTCTGCCTGCCCGTCCTCCCCAGGGCACAGGTTCTGTACCTGGCGGCGGAAAAACGGGGTGTTGGGTTCGATTTTCAGAAGGTAGGCAGACAGATGGTCAGCAGGGGTAGAGACGCAGAAATCCAGTGAGCGGGCAAGGGTTTCCCTGGTTTGCCCGGCAAGCCCCAGCATCAGATCAAGGGAGATGTGGGGAAAGCCGGCTTCCCATGCCCATTGTACTGCCTGCCGGCTGTCCCCGGCAGTGTGCCTGCGCCCCAGAAAGGCGAGCTCGGAAGCTTCCGCCGACTGCACGCCAAAGGAGATGCGGTTGAAGCCTCCTTGCCGGAGGGTGCGGAGCATGGAAAAGTCCACAGTTCCGGGATTTGCCTCCAGGGTGATTTCACCGTCCGCGGGAATCCGGAGGACCTCCGATGCAGTTTCCAGAATCCGAAGCAGGCCCTCCGCCCCCAAAAGGGAGGGGGTTCCTCCTCCCAAATATAAGGTATCCGGGGAAAAGCCGGGAAATTCCTCCGGCAGATGGCGGATTATGCGGCAGGTTTGGGTGAGATACGCCTCCCTGCCAGAGGCGTAAGCCGAGAGAGGCACAGAGTAAAAATCGCAGTAAGGACATTTGGCGGCGCAAAACGGGACATGTATGTAGAGCCCCGGCCTTTGCCGGATGGCGTTGACGGTCATAGGCGCTCCTCCTTTTAAAACGGCTGCTGATGTGCGCTTCACTGTATCAGCCGGCTGTTTCCACTTTCAGAACAGAACAGACTGCCGCAGATTCATCATATGCGGCAGTCTGTTTTTCGTTCTGGGCCAAGGGCGGTTACTGGATGGCCTTGCCCATGGCAGCGATGGGGTCAACCCAGTTTCCATCCTGTTTCAGTCCGAAGTGGATGTGCTCCTCCAGGGAAATCTCCGAAAGGATGGAACCGACCACTCCGATGGTGTCCTCAATGCGGACAGTGTCCCCCTGCTTTACCGCAACGGCGGGGTCAAGGCCGCTGGTGACGGAGGTCAGTCCCCCGGCATGGGAGATCTCCACCACAGTCCCCCACATGGGGTCGTGGTAGACCCGGGATACAACCCCGTCGGCAATGGCGCGGACCGGGGAGCCCTTATCGGCACGAATGTCAATGCCGTCATGGGTTCGCCATTCCCCCAGAGTGACATTGCGCACCAGTTCGCCCTGGGAATAGTTACCAAACACCTCGCCGTCAATGGGCATGGTGAAAGCCAGGGGCTCCTGTGTAGCAAAAAGGGCCTCGTCAACGGCAATATCCTCCACCGGAACGGCCACATCCTGGAGCTCACCCTCAGCCTCGTCAACAACCTCTGCTGAGGCGACTTCCTCGTCGGTGATATTTTCAATCACAGGGGAGCTGCTGACCGCAGAACTTGCAGAAGACGCCGCCTGACTGACAGAGGGTCCCGCCTGGGATGCTTGAGAACCCAAAGAACGGGATGAGGCCGGCCCGCTGGACGAGCTGATCCGGGACGTGCTGCCAGACGACCGGGATATTTGGGAACTGCTGATTTGGGAACTGCCATCCTCCAAGATTGCGTTTTGGGTGGAATCGATGGCGACCCAAGCCGCCGTCGCCGTACCAATCAAACATACGGCTAACGCCACATAAAACCCTTTCCCAGAGAGAAAACGGGAGAATTTGCTGTCGTGGTTCTGATTATCCATACTTTGTTTACACCTCCGATTCTATTCTGCTACCGGAGGTAGGGGATTATACCAGATGTGAGGAAAGAAAACTGGGATTCTTTTATTTTTTTAGCGGATGCAGGAAATGAGACGAAACTTCCCCCTACATGCGGCTAACGGCCCGGCGCCGGAAAGGGAATTGCGTCCTGTCCAAAAATCTCCCCATACCGCTTCAAAATGGTTTCGTTGGAATAGGAGTTGTATCCATCCAGGGCATCCTGCAGCCTTTGAAAGTCCAGCCGTGCAGACACCACATGGCCCTTGCCGTCCGCTGGGGCCTCTGCGATTACACCGTGCTCCCCCTTTGCGCTGGGGTAGGGTCCATAGATCCCCGCATGGTCGTTGAGCCGTTCCCCGGTCACATACCTTCCAACCATTGCCGACCGAACGCAGAATACGCCCCATTCAAAGGCCCTGGCGGCAATGGTCCCCATAGAGCGGAACTTATCCGGCCTGCCCCGATAGGCGGCAGAAAAGGCCACCATATCCGCCCCGGAGAGAGAGGCGATCTTAAAGGGCTCACAGTACTCGTCGTCCTGTCCCACCAGCATCGCCAGACCGCCCAGAGGGGTTTCCGCCACCTGAACGGTCTCCCCGCCCACCATTCCCATATCCAGTTCCTCGCCGGAGGGGAACAGCTTATCCTGCCAGATGACCTCTTTCCCAGAGGGATCGTAAAGGAAAGCACGGTTTCTCAGCGCATCGTCCTCATAAAGGTAGATGCTTCCCGCCGCAATGTACACCCGGTGGGCAGCAGCCAACTGGGAAAAAAGGGTGCTGTACACCTCATAGAAGTAATCGATCAGCGCATCAGAAACCTCCTCCATAGCCTCCGCCTTTTCCTCCTGCACGGCCCCCTTCAGGCGGTTGCGGACGCTGGAATAAAGGGGAACCAGGGAGAGGCTGGAAAAACCCATCCCCTCCGGAAAAACCACCAGCTGGGCCCCGCCCTTGACTGCTTCCTCCACATATTCGTTGACATCCGCCACATAGTCCCGCAGGTTTTCATAGGTTTTCAGCTCGTACTGCACTGCCGCAACCTTAACGGCGCGGCGGTCAATAAAGCCCATATTGGAAGAGCGCTGTATCCCCAAAGATTCCACCGCCTTCTGGATCTTCTTCTGCGTCACGGTGATCGACGCCAAAAACGCCGACATCTGAAGTGACATATCCATGGCTATTTCCCCCTACTTTTCCAAAAGATTCCGGTTGTGGTGCAGGCAGCCGCACCCCAAAAGGTCGTCCATCAGCGCATGGCGGAGGATAGATGCATCCTCCCAGTCAAATTCAACTGCCTGATCCCTGCCAGAAGGATAGGCGAGAAAACCGCTGCCGTCTTCCGTCAGCCCCGGCGGACACACCACTGCCGACGAAAAGGGGGTGGTGTGGACAATGTGGACCCGGTTTGCCGCCGCCGCGCTTCTGATCCCAAAGAGGATCCTGTCATCGTGAAAGTCCACCATAGGGAACATCTGGCTGGATATGATAAAATCGCATTCGTTGAAAATCGCCAGGCGCAGGACCTCCGGATGATATATGTCAACATCTACTGCCAAAAATATCTTTCCCAAGGGCGTTGAAATAATTTCTACCTCGTCATAGGGCTCCAGCTCGTCCAGCCAGCGCAGATTGATGTGGGTCGCCTGCTGGACTCCCATCATCTCCCCATCGGGGGAGAACAGCGCCATACACAGCCTATTCCCATCCTGGTATAATCCAGTGGCAAGATGTACCTTATATTTTTGCGCATATCGCTGGCAGGAGGTGAGAAACAGCTCCGAAAGATCCGGGGGAACGACCGACTCGCCGTTTTTAAATACAACCAAATGACAGCCCTTCTCCTCCAAAGGCGTAAATGGCTTCACTAAACAGACTTTCAGGTTCACAGGTTCACTTCCTTTTCAATTCCGGTAAATCATGTATCATGCTCATATGCCAATATGTCCGGCTTATGCAGGCGGTTCCGTCTATTGTGGCCATGGGATTATTATATCGCAAAATCAGACACAATACAAATATTCTTTTTAAAAAAGACACAGGATATCTGGGTAGGATGGCGTTATGCAATTGACCGGTTATTGGTGTAAGAAAGTAAAAGTCACATTTTTTTCATGATTTCTCCCTATTTCCCCCAAATTTCCAACATCATTACATATTGTAAAGGATTCAATAGTTATCAACAATTTCCACAGACTTATCAACCGACAAAAAGGATTTTACCAGAGATCAGTTGAATACAGTCGGTTTTTCCCGCCGTCGAAAGTGTGTTCTGAATGTTGAATTTTCGTCGATTAAAGAGGTTTATACAAATAGTAAATCTATTTCATAAAGAGTTACAAACAATATCAACTGAATTTTCAACCATAAAAGGGGGATTTCCTCTGGTTTTAGCGGAGAAGAGGGATGTTTTCCACAATTTAAGAGAATATCTGCTGCAGGAGAGCGAAAAGCATACAAGGATACATTGATATACAAAAAAAGAGCGATCCGCCGAAGCGAACCGCCAATAAAAAGAAGGAGAAAATGAAAAAATGGTTAAAAAGAAGGGGATTGACTGAAAACATCACTGTCTTCATTTATTATTATACCAGATTTTCCGTAAATAATTGTTAAGAAAATATGAACAGAAGAATGTTTGCCAATGATTCACAGCAAAAAGGGTCTGAAACGGGAAAAAAACAGCTAAATCAACAATAGCGGGACAAAAAAAGCGGTTCCGGCCGGCAAAGGTCAAGCCCGGAGGCCTTGAAAAAACTGTTCCAGCAGCTGGGAGCACTCCTGTTCCAAAACAGGGGCGGTGATGGCGGTTTGATGGGGAAGCTCCAAAGCCAACAGATTGATCAGCGATCCGCAACAGCCCCCCTTGGGATCAAAGGCGCCGTAGACCAGCCGCTGGATTCGGGCGTTTACAATAGCTCCAGCGCACATGGGACAGGGCTCCAAAGTGACATAGAGGGAGCAACCAGTCAGCCGCCAACTGTTTAAGGCGCGGCTGGCCTCCTGGATGGCGATGAGTTCGGCATGGGCCAGAGGGGAACGTAAAACTTCCCTTTGATTGTAGCCCCGCCCGATGATCTGGCCTTCCCTGACCACCACCGCGCCTACTGGAATTTCCCCCATGCAGCCGGCCTGGCGGGCAAGCTCCAGGGCAGAACGCATAAAGGACTCATCCTCTGCGGTGCGGAAAAACATCGACGGCACCCCCTTTGTTCAGTACAGCGAGGAGATGTTGAGAACCGCCATGACACCGTAAATTGCGCAAACCGCCAGCATGCCGCCGCTGAAAAAGAAGGCCTTCAGCTTGGCGGGCTCGTTTAACAGGGTCTGGGACCGCTTGATGCGAAACATGTCCCGGCGGGTGCAGGTGAGATATACCAGGGAGACCAGCCCCAGGAGCAGATACAGAATATTGACAAGGGAATCGGTGAGGAGCATCCATTCGTAAGGGACAATGGAATAGAGCTCATTGAGAAAAATGCTCATGCCATTATAACAAAAGTGGACAATAATCCCGGTCCAGAGGGAACCGGTGCGCACCACAAAATAGCTGATGCACAAACCGACAGCCAAGGCGATGGGGAAGACGATAATGTTGCCATGGGCGGCCGCAAACAGGACAGAGGAGATCAAGATGGCAAAACTGTCCCCAAACCGGCGCAGAGAATGGAGGATGATTCCTCGGAATATAAACTCCTCCAAAAAAGCCGGGAGCAGGACAGAATTGACCAGATACAGGATCGTGGTGGTGCGGCCAGCAGGCATTGGCTCCACATTGCCCGGGGCAAAGAGGCCAATATTGGACAAAACAGCCTGTATGACGGAGCTGCTGGCAGAGGCCACAGTAGAGGTTCCCAGACAGATAAACACTGCCGGAAGCACAATGGAAAGCTCTGGCATCCGCAGGGGAACGGCACGCCTGACAGGGATATGGATGCTGGCGGCATAGATGGCAAAGGGAATCCCCATGGCCAAGATAGTGGTAAAAAAAGTAATGCCCTGGTAAAGGGTGTCCGGCAGGAAGGAGCCGCTGTTAAAGTAACGGAACTGGGGAAAATAGACGGTGATCAGGGAGGCCATCAGGCTGGGCAGAACGGCGGCCAGGGCCAGGTAGCCGATAAACGCAATGCCGATGGAGTTGGCACAGCGGCGCAGGGAATGACGTTCCCGAATGACTGCGGGAAGAGGGGTAAAGCCCAGTCCATGGACATAGGTGTATTCATGAGGATTGTAGACATGGGGGGCGGGTTCAGCAGAGGCGGAGGGATCATAATGGTCATTGTACATAGGGCATCACCTTTGATAAGAAGAAATGGATATTTTCCACAGGGGCTGCTTGTATCGTTTAAGCCAGACCCAGATCCTTGGAAAGAGGATTTACATGTAGTCGACAAGGGAATTATAGCATACATCTTTTAGAAAGAATACAAGGGTTTTGTAAACATTTCGGTCAAAGGCTGCAAACAGGGTGGGATAAAGAAGATTTGTGGAAAAATCTGCCGCCCAGCGGCCAACAGCCAGGCGGCAGAAGTTACTGAAAGTCATATTTTCTTGGGCTCAATACCCGATCCTCTTCAGATTTTGGGGGATGACAACAATGTTGTTGGCCCTGGTGATCTCATGGAGGTTGTTTTCCGGGTCAATTTCTACTGTCCATCCCGCCAGATCCTGGGGCAGCCCGTAAACGGGAATGGGAACCTCCCAGTGGATGGGGAAAAGCTGCTCGGGAGCTGGCAGCCCCCGGATGGGAGCGGTTCTCACAATTTCACCCTGAGGATTGCGCAAAGCGACAACGGTATCAGCGGACTCCTTGGCTCCCAAGCTGTGGATCCTGACCTGGAGCCCATGAGGCATCATTGTCAGGTCCTCCTCAGTGATCCCCAGGTCACACCGCTCAAAGTAGGGGGTGCCCTCTTTTTTCAGTTTAAGGCTCAGAATGGTGTAGACCTTTGGCGGGAAGGTAACTGTCACCGGCAGTTCCCGCTCAAAGGCAACATCCCGAGAGAAGATCTCCTTGTCCGGCAGATCGTCTCCATCGGTATCGACGCCTTGGATAAAGGTCCAGGTCCCCGGCAGAATCTCCCCACCGATCACGTCTGCAGTAATGGGCTTATCGGAGATATTAAAGGCCACGATCTTGATCTCCTGATCACAGCAGTAGGGAACAACCACCGCCAGCTGTTCCACTTCATCATCAGTGTGGAACTTCCAGGAGATGCCGTTTTCCGGATAGTAGCAGTAGAAACGGGTGTTGTACATCCCACCCATGCGGTCCGCCTGGATATCGAACATGTTGTAGGTAATCCGGTCAATCCAGGGATGGCCTAAGGTATTGATGTATTCCCGGTTCCAGGCTCCCTCCACCATCCAACTGTACCGGTCTGCCAGCTTATCTTTGTCGGTGACCTCCCGGCTCAGGCGTTCATAGCTGGGGCGAGGCGGGATGATATCCTTATACATCCGGTTGCCGGTAAGACGGTAGGCAGGCATGAGGATGGACTCCGCCCCATGGGAACGACCCTTCTTGGGGTCCAGCTCCTCATCGGTCTCGTAGACGATGTAGTGATGAAGAACGCCGTCGTGGTAGTGGGCGGCCAAGCCGTCCGCCAGCTCCAGGAGTATTTTTTTCAGGATAGGGGTTCCGTTAAACCGGGCCAAGGTTACGCAGGGGGAAAGGGCATAGAAGGAAACCTGATCGGTCACGCCCCAAGGCCATTCGGTGGCCATTTTTGCCCCATTGTAGTAGGAAGACCTGATGTGCCGGTGCCCTGCGCAGTTGACCCCTGTGATCCACCAGAGGGCGCGGCTGGTCTCCATGGCCTTTTCCAGATATTTGGGGTTGGAGGGATCCAGACATAGACACTGGTTGACGGAAATCAGCCCCTCCTCTGAGGAGTGGAGCTGGTCTGTCTGAAGGGAGGGCAGACCATTGGTAAACATCCCCTGGTCATAGAAAGCGTCGCAGTTGCGGAACAGGGAGCGTTTGACCTTTTCCGGCTTGATGCCCATAGCGGCGCCAGAAGCCCAGATGGTGGTAAAATCCCCGTCGTCGGAGAGGCCGCCGCCCAACTCGCCGTTTTCGATCTGCCGCTCATCGATAAAGAAGTCCAGCAGGCGGCGCATATATCCCATAAACTCGCACTGCCGGAAGGCCCAAAGGGGCACATCTTCCGGGCAGGGGGTGGGGTTCCAATGGGGCTTGAACTTATCCCCCCGGAATTCCTGAACATATTTTTTGGTGGTGTTAAAGTAATCGTTGTAATAGAAGCGGGCAATCTCATTTTCCGGGTCGTATTCCAGCACATCCATCAGGTCGGCGTACAGCCGGTTGAACATGTCAAATTCTTTGTGGCGGGGCCCCTCCTCCAGAATATTGGCATAGTTGTCCCGGACCTGGGTCACGCGGTCGGCGATGTGCTCCTTCAGGGCCTCTTCCGCCGGCTTCATCACCAGGCGCAGGGAAGCTCCCTCCAAAGCCCCAGGGGTAAAACTTACTGACGAACAGGAAATGATAAGATAAAGGCAGCGGTCCTTGGGCAGGATACGGTCCCGGGTGTCAAACCACAGCACCGGCTTCTCACCGGCCCGGACAGTAAAGTTGAAGTGGGCCAGGTTGCGGTAATACCAAAGGGGATCCCGGATCTGCACCGAAAGGCAGGCGTCCTCCGGCAGGGGAGGAAGGGAAAGCTCTATCCCGTCCAGACCCAGGGAGGGATCATACTCGTAGGGGACGGCAATGTTCATAATTGGGAAGCCGCCGTCCGGGTCCAGCTCCGGGGCGGGGAGACGGTCAGGAGCCGTCCCCTCGGGAAGGGCCGTCATAATGTGGCGCTCATAGAGGGGAAACCTTCCGTTGATAAAACGGCGCAGCTCCCCTATTTCGACCCTATCCCCCTGATACAGCCCCGGGTAAAGGGTATAGGAGCGAGAGGGGGACGACGTTGGGGCACCCCCTTCTTTCAGATAAAATACGCTCAAATCCCCGATAGGCTCCTCCTGTACCTGGTTGGTAAAGCGAATACGCCTGCCGGCATGGTTTTGGACCTGATGAAAGCTCCGCTCCCTCCCCTGGGGGCGGTCAAAAAGGGACTCTAAGGGCTGCCCGTTTTCGTCAACCACCTCCATCCTGCCCCAGGCGGAACCGCTGATCTCCACATGGTTCCAAGGCTCCTCCGGCAGATGGAAGGTAATGGCCTTTCCGGACAGGGAGTAGCAGTCCCAATCGGGCAGCATAAAGTAATCGCTGCGGCCTTTCAGCTTGGATCGATTGTACACGCCTGGCCAGGTGGTCTCCCGGATGCCGTCGCAGCCCTTCCACCACCACCGCTTTAAATCATATGCATCATGGATTTCCACTTTGCGGACACTGGCCCTTTCAGAGGGCAGCAGAGGGGGGAGCAGTCCAGGGTTATCCCAGCCGTTGCGCTGGAGCCATTCTTGGCAAAAAACCGGATCGTTCAGGCTTATTGTCAGTTTGGAAAGGTTTTGAGGGAACCGGCCCTGGGAGAGGGTCTGAACCTGCTCATCGTCCAGCATCCGGTCAAAGATGGAGATATGGGCGATGTCCCCGCCCCGGATATAGTTGTAGGCGCTGGAGACGTTCCAGGTCCCTACAATGCGGGAATGGGGACCGAACTGGTCCAATCCAGTGCTGTAGACCCCGGGGCGCTCCTCACAGGCAGCCAGACGGCCGTTTATGTACAGCTTGATCCCATAGGTTTCATCCCAGGCCACAGAGAGAAAAGTCCACTGGTTGGGGGCCGGGAAGGGATCAACTTTGGCGGATACCCGGGCACGGGACAGATTGATATCAGTGATAAACGCCTCAAAGCCGCTGCCGTTGTAATCCACCCGCAGCCAAACCTGCTCCCAGCTGGAATGGTCCGCAAAGGACACCCGGAAGATGGGGAACTCGGTGGGACCGACGGGGTAACGGGAGCGCCAGAAAAAACTGAGGGTTCCCCGCTGGGCATAAATGTTGCCGGGGGCCTTATAGGCGAACCTCTGGCGATCGTCGCATTCAAAGAACTGGCCCAGCTTGGGGTCGGGGCGGATTTCAACGCCCCCGATAAAGGTGGTATCCGGCCGGCCGGAGGCCAGGTCTGCGGTAAAGCCCCCAGCCCCAGAGGCATAGAACAGCAGTCCCTCCGGTTTGGAGGCGGTATATTCAAACATGGATTTTCCTTCCTTTCCTGTGCTGCGGAAATATTCTGCCGCTTTTTAAAGTTTTATTGGTTTTATTATACAAAATCACAGGGGCTGATTGCAATGCTTTTTATGGGAAGTCTATATGATATAAAACGTTTTTCGTATGACAGTATACGTTTTGGGGGCAGAGGGAGGGCTGGAGATTTTCTGAATCTTAAATGTTGGATTCAGCGTTTTTTCATGTTTTAAGAGTACAGACACGGTGGGCTCTCCTTTTATAAACTGGGCCATATCTATCTACACCACAGAAGATTATTCCATATTTTCTGTCCAGAGTATTGAAAAAATGTTAAAGACCGGGTAAAATAATAACTTATGGACGGGTTTGCCAAAATGACCTGATCCCCAAACAAAGAATGGAGTGAGAGAGTATGGAAGAAAAAATGAGCAACTTTTTGACGGAAATCGTTGAAGCCGATCTCGCGGAGGGGAAGGTCCAGCAAATCCACACCAGATTTCCGCCGGAGCCCAACGGATACCTGCACATCGGCAGCGCCAAGGCCATTTACATCAACTGGAGCATCGCCAACGCCTACGGCGGCAAATTCAACCTGCGGTACGATGATACCAACCCTGTCCGGGAAGGGGAAGAGTTTGTCCGCTCTATTGAAGAGGACCTGCGCTGGCTGGGGGCCATCCCCGACGGGGGGATCTTCTACGGGTCCGATTACTTTGAGCAGTGCTATGAATACGCAGAAAAACTGATCAGGGAGGGGAAGGCCTATGTCTGCGACCTGACGGCGGAGCAGATGCGGGAATACCGGGGCACCCTCACCGAGCCGGGACGGGAAAGCCCCTGGCGCAACCGCACCCCAGAGGAAAACCTGGACTTGTTCCGCCGGATGCGCGCTGGAGAATTCCCCGACGGCAGCCGCACCCTCCGGGCAAAGATCGACATGGCCTCTCCCAATATGAATATGCGCGACCCAGCCATTTACCGGATTGTCCGGGCAGAGCATCACCGGCAGGGAAACAAGTGGTGCATCTATCCCCTTTACGATTACGCCCATCCCATTCAGGACGCCATTGAGGGCATTACCCATTCCATGTGTTCCCTGGAGTTTGAAAACCACCGGCCGTTATACGACTGGGTGGTCAACAACATCGGCTTTGAAAAGAAGCCCCATCAATACGAGTTCGCCCGGCTCAATGTCACCAACACAGTGATGAGCAAGCGCTACCTGCGGGAACTGGTGGAAACAGGGCTGGTGGACGGCTGGGACGATCCCCGTATGCCCACCCTCTGCGGCCTGCGCCGCCGGGGATATACCCCTTCCTCCATCTTCGAGTTTGTCCGCAAGGCCGGGGTTGCGAAAACCTACAGCATTGTGGACAGCCGCCTGCTGGAATACTGCATCAGGACAGAGCTGGGGCCGGTGGTACAGCGGCGTATGGCGGTGACCGATCCCTTAAAGGTGGTTATCACCAATTACCCCGAAGACCAAACCGAATACTTTGAGGTGGGCAACAACCCGGAAGATCCCAACGCAGGGACCCGGAAGGTCCCCTTTACCCGGGAGATCTGGATCGAAAAAGCCGACTTCGCCCAAGTGCCGCCGCCCAAGTTCCAGAGGCTGAAGCCCGGCGGAGAGGTTCGCCTCATGGGGGCCTATCTGATCCGCTGTGACGAGGTTGTCACCGATGAAACGGGAGAACCGGTTGAGCTCCGCTGCACCTGTGATATGGAAACCAAAAACGGGATGCCCGCAGATGGGAGAAAGGTCCGCGGGACCATCCACTGGGTATCCGCCGCCCATGCTGTGGACGCGGAAATCCGCCTTTATGAGAACCTGTTCACTTTGGAGGATGTGTCGGCGATTCCAGAGGGAAAAACCTACAAGGATTTCCTCAACCCCAACTCCCTCACCTGCCTGAAAAACGCCAAGGTAGAGGAGTCCTTAAAGGACGTTCCCGCCGGAGAGCGGTTCCAGTTTGTACGGATGGGGTACTTCTGCGCAGACAGCAGGCATCCCGGCGTGTTTAACCGGATTGTCACACTGAAAGACAGTTTTGCGAAGACCTTAGAAAAGAAGTAAACATTTGATATTTCATAGAACCTGCAAAGAGCCATAGGGAAGCGAATGACGCTTCTCCTATGGCTCTTAGTTTCCGGAAGGCACAGGGTCAATCCCTGCTCTCAGCCAGATTAACCACCGGTCATTTCCCCGGTAAAATGACTCAATATTCTCCATTTCCGCCCCCTTCACTCCATATGCCCTTCCGACAGATAAAACATTACAAAGAAACCCCATTTTTAAGAAAAAAGCGTCTGAGGGAATGAAACGGTTTGCCCCAGACGCTTTCTATTTTTCAGTCTTGGTCCTTATATCATTACGCCCCAGCGTTCAAGTTAGAGGCCTCCTCCGGTTTGTCAGATGATCCAGACTCCGGAGATGAACTCCCTTCCGCAGAAGCGACCGGGGAATTCTCAGAGGCTACGGGCTGCGGGCTTTCCGGTTGAGGAGGTTCTTCAGCAGCTGGAGCGTCCATCGGGACGTTCTCCGGCGGACTGCTCTCAGGTTCCCTCTGCTCCAGGCTTTCCACAAGCGTAAACGGCGCGTAATAGGTGTTCCTGGCCATGGTTTTTACCAAACGGTATTCTCCCGGCTCCAGGGGCCAGAAGGGAACCAAGAAAAAGGATTCCCGCATCACCCCCCGGGGCTCCACAATAATGATAAAGTCCGGTCCACCACTTCCCTCGTACCGTTTCCATACATCTCCTTCCAGGCGCTCTAAAACGCACCGGTAGGAAAAGGACAGCTCCTGGTCCGTCTTGTTGATCACTTCATAGTCCACGCTTTCGCTGGCCGTCAAATAGACGTCCTTTAAGGTGTGTATCTCGTAAAGAGAAGTATCCTCTGCCAGAGGGTCTTCCTGGATCTCAAAGGGGGCGGTACGCCAATAGTGCTGGTTGATATAGACGCGGAGGCGGTAATAGCCCGCCGGGATGCGGTTATCCCCATACCGCTCGTTGGGTTCCTGGAGCCATTCCACAGGCACCCCTACCAGACGGCTTTTCCCAGGCTCCACCGCATACTGGATGGACTGAGAGTCCAATCGGTGGCTCCCCCCGATTGGGGTCCACTGTCCCCCTACCAGCCTTTCCATTTCGTAGTCCCGCATGATGTACATGGCCTCCTGGCTCTGGTTGGTCAGGCGGAAATAGATTCGTGTGGACTCTGCGCCGTATACCATTTTTTCCAGCGCCACATCCGCCAGCTGCCACAGGGACGGCTCCTGGGATTCAGGGGTGGAAGGCACATCAGTACCCCCTCCTGGTTCCGAACCTCCTGGTTCCGAAGAGGTTGTTTCAGCAGACAAAGAGCTGGATGAAGAGGAAGGCGGAGAAAGGGACGAAACAGACTGGGAAGAACTGCTCTGGGAGGTTGAAGGCAGGGAAACAGAACTTTGGGAGGAGGAGGATGACGGCTGAGATGAAACAGAGACTTGGGATATGCTCTGGGAGGACAAGTCCCCTTGCCCCTGGCACCCTGCTAATAACGCCGCACAAAAAATACCCGCCAGCATTGCCAGCGCCTCCTGATACAATCCGACCCGCATTCAGTTCTACCCCATTTCTTTTTTCCTGCTCTCCAGTTCTGGTTTCCGGTTATCCCAGGGCCCAAGGCGTTTGCGCTCTATGCCGCGCCTTAAGCCTGCCACCCAGGGGAGCTTTATCAAAATCCAGATAAAAAACATCTTTCAGGCGAAAACCAATCATGCTAAATGTCAGGAATGAAATCATACATCTACTTGTCATTATACTGTAACAAAGTATCGAAAATAAAGCAGATTTACTACCAATTTGTGAATACTTTTTTTCTTTGCACAAAAAAGAAAGGAAACAGACAAAAAATTGTTCCATTTGACCAACGGTACAATTCGTTTGTCCGTTTCCTTTCAGAAACGCTATCCCTACCAAGTAGGGATATGGCCCATCCTTTTAAGATGCTCCGCCTCAGTCGCACAGCGGGCTCCTCCTTAATGCAGGAAGCGCAACGACATGTTTCTCAAAGACTTCCTTGACGGGAGGCCTGTCCGGCCTTTGGGTAAGGGAACAGCTTTTTGGTTACGCCCGTCTTTTCCAGGAGCCACACCAAAGGGAGGCCCAGGGCAAAACAGGAGACCAATTCCCCAACCCCCACGCTGAGGGCCTGAACCGCGAAGATGTCCCACTGGAAACGGCCCGCGAATAAAAAGGTCAGTTCCCCTCCGATAATAGCGGCATTGAGCAGCACAGGGGGGACTGCAGCCAGCACCGGAAGTCCCTTAAAGCGTATATTTCTCAGCCAATAGGAGAGAACGGCGGCAATGACGGTGGCCAATGTGCCAAAGGGGATATCCAGCCAGCCCAAGATGTCTGCGCCGGTAAAAAAGCCGACTGTATTGGTGACAAGGCATCCCAGGGATACCCCCACAATCATAACCGGGTCAAAGACTGGCAGGAGGGTGAGGGCCTCCGCCACCCGCATCTGCACCGTTCCAAAGGAAATAGGCGCCAGCGCCAGGCTGACAGCCGAGTACATGGCCGCAATCATAGCAGCCAAGGCCATTTGGTAGGCTTTGCTCTGTTTCATGTTTTTTGTCCTTTCGTAGTATAGTTTAAAGTCAGGAAGTTGCGACTGACTGCCGGAAATCCCCCGCCCGAGCCTGGCTGGCCACAGACCGCAGAAAAGCCGCCCGCACAGCGGACGGCTCCCCTCTCGGTCCCATGAAAATAGTGCGCCTGAAGGGATTTGAACCCCCGGCTTCGTCCTTAGGAGGGACGCACTCTATCCAGCTGAGTTACAGACGCATGGATTTCATAGCTTATTTATTTTACTACCCTGGGCCGGTTTTGTCAAGCCTGACGTCCACTTTTTTGGAATAACATCCTTCCGCGGGGAAAAGCTAATGGGGATATGGGCAAAACGCCGGGAGAGACACGGAAAAATTTATTGTACCACAGGCCTCCCCCTTCCCCCGCGTTCTTCTTTATGTTATAATGAAGCTAATTTGACAGTTTCTAAACGTCAATACAAAATACAGCCGCATCCGAAACGCTAAGGACAGGAGTTGAAAGCCAATATGCTCAAACGGGAAAAATCATGCGGGGCACTGGTGTACCGCAGACTGGAGGAAGGGAAGCGACTCCAATTTCTTCTGATCAAGCATCGGTCGGACGGGCATTGGTCCTTTCCCAAGGGCCATGTGGAGCTGGGGGAAACAGAGGTACAGACCGCCCTGCGGGAGGTCCGGGAAGAAACGGGGCTGCGGATACAGTTGTTAAAGGGCTTTCGCCACAGTGTGGAGTACTATCCCAAGCCAAATATCCGCAAACAGGTGATCTACTTTTTGGGGAATACCCAGGACGAGAGCATAACACCCCAGGAGGAGGAGGTCAGCGAAGCCCGCTGGCTGGACTTGGAGGAAGCCTACCGCCAGGTAACTTTTGACAATGACAGGCACCTCCTTGACCGGGCCGCCGCCTTTTTGTCATCCCCCGAATCCAGCATCCAGGGCAGCGGGCAATAGGGGAAGGTTGATATATATTCTTTCCTTTATCGAATATCGAACGTCATAAAATCAAAAAAGAAATAACCGTTCTGCCCCCCAGCTTACGGTTATTTCTTTTTTGTTACTGGGGAAATCCGCCGTCTTACGAATTTCCCCATCTATTTTTTATTATACTGGATTTCCTATTTTTGTCAAGCAAAAAGTGAATTAAAAACATGGAAATATTTATAAGTCAAAATAAAAGTATAACTTATTTGGAAAATTTTCTCTATATGGAGCTACACTCCCCTTCCAAAGGAAGAAAATTCCCCCTTTTTCTGGGTCTTTGCAATTTGTCCGCACTGTGAATATTTTTTGAATTTATCGTTTTTCGATAAAATAATATTGCATTTCGATAAAATATATTTTATAATAATGTCAAGTCATTTCAAGGAGGCCAAATCATGTGGGATGAAAAAAAGTCCATCGCCTTGTCTAAGCTTGGAGTTCTTATATTTATGCTGCTGATATTGGCTGCGGCTGTCTTTGCCCCATGGCTGGTAGACTGGCTGGTCAATTTCAGCCAGGCCCATTTGGCGGGGAAGGAGCCCTTGTTTTATATCACCCTTTATACCGGCTGTATCCCCGCCATGCTGCTGCTGTATGAGCTTTACCAGCTGCTCCAGCGCATCAGCAGAGGAGAGGTATTTGTGCCGAAAAACGTAACAAGCCTGCGGCGGATTTCGTGGTACGCCTTTCTGGGCGGCGGGATCTGCCTGGGGTCGGCGCTGTACTACATTCTCTTTTTGCTGATCGCCTTTGCAGCAGCCTTTGCGGGGATTGTCGTGCGGGTGGTCAAGAACGTGTTTGCCCAGGCGGTGGAGCTGAAACAGGAAATGGATTATACGGTATAACATCATTCTTTGTAGATTCATATAAAGCAAGGGGGCGCGAAATATTGCCGATCATTGTAAACCTGGATGTGATGATGGCGAAGCGGAAAATATCCAGCGGGGAATTGGCCCAGCGGATCGGCATCACGCCGGCAAACCTGTCCATTTTAAAGAACAACAAGGCAAAGGCCATACGCTTCTCCACTTTGGAGGCCATCTGCCGGGAGCTGGACTGCCAGCCATCGGATCTGTTGAGATATGAAGAAATATAAAGCATGTATACATAAATGAAGGGAGCGAATATCCATGGATGAAAACAGAGAAAAGGGTCTGCCGGAACAGCCTTCGGAGCAGGAGACTCCGACAGAGCCGCCAAAGGGCTGGCAGCCTCCCCAGGGCAGCCGGACAGAGGAAAAGGGAACTGAGGCGCCTCGCCAGACAGTATCCCCCTATTCGGCAGCGGCGTGGCGGGAGAATTCCACAGGGGTCAACGTCATCTCCCCCAAGCCCGCCAAACCGCCCTTTGCTGCGGACCGGTGCGATGGGATTTTTGCGGTTCTGTTTTTTGTAATGAGCTACCTGCTGCTGCGCTGGAGCGTACTTTGGTATGGCGAGGGGCTGCGTATGGGGATATTCACCTTGATTTACGCAGGGGTGGTGTTGGGCTACGCCCGGGGAAAGCGAATCGCCATACGCCGGGAAAGTTGGTTTTGGTTGGCCATGATGCTGGGCTGCGCCCTCGGCTACTGTCTCTGGGGCAGCCTTGGCCAGGGGGGATACTGGATTGTGCAGATCCTATTTCTTCTGGGGACGGCGGTTTATTGGCCCATGTCCCTTTCCGGGGCGCTGTTTTCCGGCAAGATGGACAACTGGATGCCGGTAGACCTGTTCAGGGGGTTTTTCACCCTTCCCTTTGGCAACTTCAGCTGCGCCCCCTCCGCCATTGGTCAAAACGCCTCTAAAATCCGCCAAGGGCGCACCCTTTTGGGGATCCTTTTAGGCGCAGTGATCTCCATTCCCATCCTGGGGATTGTCCTGCCCCAGCTGATGAGCGCGGACGTCGGCTTTCAAAACCTGGTCGAAAGCTTCTTTGACAACATTGTCTACTATCTGCGCAACTTTCTGCTGTATGGCATTTTCGCCATCCCCACCTCCTGCTATCTCTATGGACTTGCGGCTGGATGCTTCCACAAAAGGAGCGAGCCCAAAGACTTTTCCTCCTGCGAAAAAAATGCGGCCTCTCTGCGGATCCTTCCCATGGCCAGCGTCTACACGGCGCTGGGAGTAATCTGTTTCGTCTATTTCCTCTTTATCAGCGTGCAGACCGGCTATCTGTTTTCCGCCTTCCGGGGCGCCTGCCCAGAAGGATACTCCAGCTACTCTGAGTACGCCCGGAAGGGATTCTTTGAGCTGTGCCGTCTTGCCGCCTTCAATGGGGCGGTGCTGCTGGCCGCCAACAGCTTTTCCAGAAAATCCTGCCGGGAAGCGGCGGCTCTCAAAGGCTTTAACCTGGCCCTTTCCCTGCTCACCATCCTCCTGCTGGCAACAGCGTTCAGCAAAATGGCCCTCTATGTCAATGCCTATGGACTTTCTGTCCGCCGGTTCCTGCCCTGCTGGTTCATGGCCTTTCTGACGGTCTGTTTCCTGATGGTCATCGTCCTGCAGTTTCAGAAATTCTCCATTGTCCGCGGCGTCGCCATCGCCGGTGCGGCGATGTTTGTGGCGCTGTGCCTGATAAACGTCAACGGCATCATTGCCCGGTACAATCTCTCCCGGTTCCAGGAGGGGACCCTGCCGAGCTTCGACGCGTCCAGCGAGCTGTATGACTACGGCCTCCACGGCGTCGCCCCAGCCCTTGAGCTATACCAAAATACCCAGGACGCAGAGCTGAAACAGGATGTGGGATGGTATCTCCACCGGATGTACACCAGCGCAGAAATCGAGAACTCCTCCTGGATGAGCATGTCCGCCCAGTCCATCTATGCCCAGACGCTCCTCGCCCCCTTTGAGGAGGAGCTGCAGGGCTGTTCACCCTGGTGAGTCAAAAGCCCGGCCCCTGCGGAATTGGGTTTAGGGGTAAATGAGAAAGGAACGTATTCCATGAAACGTAAAAAGACAATATGGGCGGCTGTGTGGGCGGCGCTCCTGTTGGCTGTGTTTGCTGCAACTGTCCTCTGGATAAACCCAGGGAGAAGGTATACCCTCAACCTTCCGGCGCCGGAAAAGCTGGAAAGCATTGTTCTGTCACAGGGGGAACAAAGTTCCACTGTAAGCAGCAGAGACAGGATGAACACCCTGTTAAATATTTTGACAGGTCCGGGGCGGACAACCAAAGGGGAGAGCATACAGGATTCCCCTGTAAATGCCGAAAACATATTCCAGATCGATTTTCACTTTATTGGCCAGGGGGTCTCCACCCTCTTTGTGTATGAGCGAAAGGGGAAATTTTATATTGAACAGCCCTACAACGGGATCTATACGATTTCGGCCGGTGAGTTTGATTCGATTGGGGAATATATGAAGTAATAACCAGAGGGCGGTACATCGAAACGATGTACCGCCCTCTCTTCACTGCATCATTGGTATCAGTCTTTATCGGTAATGGTCTTGTGGAACTCCTGGAGGGACTTCACTTCCAGTGCCCCGGACTGCTTCACTGCCTTGATCCCCTCTACGCTCGCCTTGGCCAGGGCCATGGTTGTCATATGGGAAATCCGGTTTTTAATCGCTGCTTTTCTGATATAGCTGTCGTCGCTGGCGCTCTTCTTGCCAAGGGGCGTGTTGATGATGATGTCGATCTTCCCGTTGGCAATCATGTCCAGGATATTGGGCCTGCCCTCGTCGATCTTCTTAACCTTCTCCGCTGGAATGCCGGCGTTGACGATAGCCTGGTAGGTCCCGCTGGTGGCCATAATGTGGAAGCCGCATTCGTGGAAGCCCCGGGCCACCTGGATCAGCTCCGGCTTATCCCGGTCACTGACACTGATCAGCACTGTCCCGGACAGGGGCAGTTTGGTCTGGGTGGCCTCCTGGACCTTGTAAAACGCCTCCCCAAAGTTGGCGGAAAGGCCCAGCACCTCGCCGGTGGAGCGCATCTCCGGCCCCAGTACAGGATCCACTTCCTGGAACATGTTAAAGGGGAACACCGCTTCCTTTACCCCGTAGTGGGTGAAGCGCTTCTCCTTCAGGGAGGGGATGGGGGACGGGCGGCCGGTGAGGCGGACGGTCATGGCGTCGGTGGCCAGCTTGACCATATTGATGTTGCAGACCTTGGATACCAGCGGCACTGTCCGGGAGGCCCGGGGATTGGCTTCCAGCACATAGACCCTGCCGTCCTCAATGGCGTACTGCATATTCATCAGGCCCACCACATTCATCTCAATGGCGATGCGCTTGGTGTAGTCCTTGATGGTGTTGATCTGCTCTGTGGTGAGGGTTTTGGGCGGGAGGACACAGGCGGAATCTCCGGAATGTATCCCTGCCAGCTCAATATGCTCCATAACCGAGGGGACAAAGACGCATTTTCCGTCGCTGATGGCGTCGGCTTCGCATTCGGTGGCGTTGTGGAGGAACCGGTCGATGAGAATGGGGCGGTCCGGGGTAACGCCTACCGCCTGCTCCATATAGTAGATCATGGATTCATCGTCGTAAACTACCTCCATGCCCCGTCCGCCCAGCACATAAGAGGGGCGCACCATAACCGGGTATCCGATTTGCTTGGCGATGGAGAGGGCGTCGCTGACAGTGACCGCCATACCCGATTCCGGCATGGGGATGTTCAGCTTATCCATCATGGTCCGGAACAGGTCCCGGTCCTCGGCCAGGTCGATGGTTTCCGGGGTAGTCCCCAGGATGGTCACGCCAGCCCGCTTCAGGGAGGAGGCCAGGTTCAGGGGAGTCTGTCCGCCGAATTGGGCGATAACCCCCACCGGCTTTTCCTTGTCATGGATGCTCAGAACGTCTTCCAGGGTCAGAGGCTCAAAGTACAGCTTGTCCGAGGTATCGTAATCGGTGGACACAGTCTCCGGGTTGCAGTTGACGATGATCGTCTCAAAGCCCAGTTCCTTTAAGGCGAGGGCGGCATGGACGCAGCAGTAATCAAATTCAATGCCCTGGCCGATGCGGTTGGGACCGCCGCCCAGGATCATGACCTTTTGCCGGCTGCTGCTGGGGCTGTTATCCGCAATGTGGTAGCTGGAGAAGTAGTAGGCGGAATCCTTGGTGCCGCTGACATGGATTCCCTCCCAACCCTGGACGATTCCCTGCTGGATGCGCTCCTGGCGGATGGAATCCTCC
>CATJCP010000192.1 GCA_949737515.1 uncultured Oscillospiraceae bacterium
AGGGAAAATGCAAAATGAAATCCCCGGAAACCCTAGTGTTTCCGGGGATTTTTGGTTGCGGGGGCAGGATTTGAACCTGCGACCTTCGGGTTATGAGCTGTGGTGAGCAGGTTTTTCCAGCCATTTCTAAGGGTTTTCGACCATTTTATCTCCATTTTGTACGCCAAACCCGAGGGTCTGGCTATGACCAGTCCACTGAGTTTTTTCGGTTATGGGTCAGTTTATGGGTCAAACAGCGGTAACGGTAGAAAATGGGCGGGGAGAAAACGTAAAGCAATTGGGTCAAATTTTGCGACGTAGAACAAAGAAAAGTCCTTGGAAAAGGACCATTATATTTAGTGAGCAAATCTTTACAAGTCTCCTCAAACGCAGAGAAACTCTCGACCAGCGTTGCCCGAACCGAAAGCAAGTCGATGGAGCCGTATGCATGGATATGAAAGTTCCGTGTGTCTTAAAATGCATGCCAAGGGATAGAAGGTGAGCTTTTATTCACGTCATCTGAAAGCTGCCCCACCAATTCTCCAATCTGTACAACACACATACAACAGATGTCATGGAATAGATAATCAGTTTCAAAAGAGGGATGCCCTGATGTTATTTGCATTACACAAGAATACCTTGAAGGCTGTATGCCATCTGAGTTCAGATATTCGATCTTCCACCGTATCCAAGTGTCAAGTTTCTTGTGCATCCTTTTATTCTTTCTCTTATTCCTTTATGAGTAAAAAAGCAATGCGTCAGAGTGATATAATCTTTTGCATTTAATATTACAACTTGCGTCGGACCAAAAATAAAGAAAACCTATTGACGAAAGGGGAGAAAAACGATAGAATAATAAGAAAAAAGTAATCAATATGACGGCAGATTGTTATTCAATGTCTCATAGGCAAAGAATTAAACTGCCAGGAAGGAGACAATATGAGTCAAGTCCCGTGGTACAAAAATGAAGACCTAAAACAGACACGGTCGATTTTTGAAGAATATGGAATCACCGGGGAAGATACGTGGAAATTTTCCCATTTTAATCTGGTTATTGGAGAGAACGGAGCCGGAAAATCCAGGCTACTGTGTGCCATCCGGCAGGCATGCCAAAACGCAGGGGTATTCTGCATCTATATGGACTTTACACGGATTTCCGGCGAATATCCATCCCTTCCGGCCAACGATGGCGATGACAAGCTGTCTGAACCGCTGCTGTATCACGGAGCGCTTTCCAAGAAGATTTATGAGGACTTTATCCCCTTCCTGGAACGCGATGCCACAGTATTTTTACAGGGGCTGAATGAACCATTTATGTTCACAAGGAAAACGCTGCGGGAGCGTCGGCAGACGATCAACGAATTTTTACAAGGGCAGCTAGGACGAGTGTTGATTTACAACCAGGACAGCTCGGTCATGATTAGTTCCCGTGACGAGAAGCGCACCCCTATGACGCTGTCCGACGCGATATGCGAGATGTCTCCGGGTGAGCGGAGCATCCTGTATTTCGCGCTGGGTATTCTGTGCGTCGAAACGGATAGCGATATACATGAGGATTTTGTTCTACTGTTAGATGAGCCGGAAAACCACCTGCACCCCAAGGCGTTGATGAGCTTAATTCAGAAAGTCAAAAAGCTTTGTGAAGGCCAAAGGCACGGCTATATTCTGGTTGCCAGCCACTCTGTGTTCCTCATCCCCTTGTTCAAATTTGAACAGCTTATTCTAATGCGCAACGGGAGTATTGACCGCCCCACCGCTGGCGTATATTCCAACGCGTACAATGCCCTTATCGGGGATCCGGCCGGCGACAGTGGACTTCAGCAAATGCTCAGCTCAATCTCCCGGTGGTGCTTTGGCGACTATTTGTCGCAGTGCCTTTGCCCTCCTACCGTTTCTGACCGGGTAAAGGCCGATGACCCGGAATTTGAGAAACTCAACCAAGCGCTGAAACCGTTGGTGCGCGGCCATAAACCTATCCGGCTTTTGGATTATGGCGGAGGCAGCGGGCGGATTGCGAAATGTATGCAGTTGCGTTTCCAGGAAAGGCCCAGGGATCCCCTGATTAAGCAGCTTTCATATGATATCTATGACCCATACCTCATTGATGAGGAGGATCTGCCTGACGAGCCATGGATGAAGGCGCGGTTCGATGGAAAGGGAGGAAATAATCCCCCTTCTAAAAGCTACGACCTGGTGGTGCTGTTCAATGTCCTCCATGAGGTAGATGTGACAGAATGGGCGGACACACTGAACCATATTTTCAGCCTACTGCGTGAAAAAGGGGTGCTGATTTTTGGGGAGCGCATGGTGCTGTCCCAAGGAGAGCGTCCATACGGGAAAAGTGGTTATCTGGTATTGCGGCAGAAGGAGCTGTCCACGCTATTTTGTGACGGAAATGTGGAGGAACTGTTTCTGGGAAAGGACAAAAGAGATCCAACTGTATGCTGTGTTATCCAACTAAATGGCCGCATGGTCACAAGCACGCATGTCACGGAGACAATTAAAGTTCTCCGAGACCGTTCGTGGGATATGATTCAACGATTTATCGAGCAAGGAACCGACGCGAGGCAGGCACGGGAGTACGCTTTTTACTGCCAGCAGTACATCAACGCCAAGCACGCCCTTGGGCTGCTGGCGGGGCAGCTTTCGGTGAAGGATATGACCTTAAACCAAATTCTGAACCAGCACACAGGGGAGAAACGTTGTCAGCTTTTAAGGGAACGCGGTCTCATTCCGGATGAGGAAGGTGAGAGGTGCAGAGAGTGGCTGGAACACAACCAACGTTAAAAGAAGGCGGAGGAATTTATCTATGGGTAACTTTTCCTATCCTAAGACAAATGCGAGGAATACGCTACGGCTAGAGCAGGCGCGAGACGCCTTAAACGCACTGGCACGTTATTTGTGCAAAGAGAAAGCGAAGGGAAAGATTCCCCTGATTATCGCAGGCGCGGGAACTTCGGCTGTCAATCTGGAGCGAGTCTTAAGCGACGGCAAAACGTGCCGGTATGATAAAGGGTTGCCCTGCCTGGGGGAGATGATTCAGAAAATTCTGAGCCTGGTGGATAATGCGCAGGGAAATGGCGATTCCGAGCTGGACAATTTAAAAGCGTTGTTTCAACCGCTGGAGTACGAATCCGGCCAAAAGTTGATGGATCTGGTGGACCGGGAGTGGATTGGCAAGCTGTTTGTGGTGCTGTCCGATGGAGAAAGCCATGCGGTACGCGGGATTTGGGACGATTTCTGCAACTGGTTTTTCTTCCAGTGCTGCGACGGCGAGAGCGGCGCGCTGAACATTGATACCTCAAAGGCCTCCCAGCAGATCGCCAAGCTCTATGAATTGCTGGACGCGCTGTGCCTGTCGGCCAATTTTGATGATTTCCTGGAGTATGCGCTCGCCGGAGTGGGTCTGAGCGACAGGGGCATTTCCCTATTTAATAAAAAGCACGCGGACCAGTATTTTCGGCGTAATCGCCGGGGAAAAAAGGAGTTTGCAGACTCGCCCCACAACCGCGTTGTGCTCCATGCCAACGGAGATGTGCTATGGCTCCATTGCAGTGGAGATAAGGACGAGGGCTACTGCCCCCGCCGGGGGAAATACATTCCGGCATTTTATGACCGGCGGCATATCGACAAGGATAATGTCCTCCTTTGCCAAATCTGCGGCAGCATGATGAGGCCTACTATGACAATGCCCGGGACCTATCAGAAGGACTACAATACCCGTCAGATCATTTCAAGCATTTGGGAATACCTTGCGTCCAAGATATCTTGCGTCATTACCGTTGGCCTGAGCTGCAATTGGGATGACGTATTGCTGAAATTTATCCTCGGGCTGTTATTGGAGAGGGACATCCCCCACTTGGATATCAATGACTTCTCCGACCCCACCCATGAAGGAGATACCGCGATTGTACGCTACATCGTCCGGGAAAAGCGGTTCCATTCCTGCTGCATCCAAGCGGACGCGGCGCAAGGTCTTGAAGCGTTGGTAGATGCGGTCCGGGGAACCACAGAGCTGCCAAGCTGCTACAGCGCCGCACAAGCAATCCAGGGGTCCGAAACAATGCCGGATTTTTTTGATGAGCTGGTGAGCATTTTGGAGGGCAATGACGAAATAAAGCGCCTGCACCATGTTTCACAGCTGGGACTCAAGGCAATGTTTGAGGAGACCGCCCAGGAAAATGACCGCTGGGAGCACTCCAAGGAGGTAGCAGAGATCGCCTATCGGTTATACCATCAGTTTTGCCTTAACAGCAAAAAGAAAGAGACGCCGTTTGAGCAGGCTTTGCTGTGCACCGCCGGCCTACTGCATGACTGCGGGCACCTCCCGTTCTCCCATCTGCTGGAGGATGTGTTTGGGGAACTTTCCTGGGGGATTTCCGAGGACGGAAGCTCATTCAAGCACGACCAGTACAGCAAATACTTGATTCACCACTTGACCCAGTCGGGAGACGGTCGCCTAAAGGACTTTTTCGACAGATACGGCATTATCCCCGAAGAAGTGGTAAAGCTTATTGAGGGTAATTATGGAGTAGGTTACCTGGACACCCTTATCAACAGCGCGGTAGATGCCGATAAGATTGCCTATATTTTTACGGACGCAAGGCATATGCATCGCGCGCTGATGCTGAAGCGGGATGAGTTTATTGGCAAACTTGCCGAAAAGGCGTATATCACCCAAGAGGGCTTTGTGGCTCTAGACAGCACATCGGCGTGGTATGCAATGCGGCTGCTGGATGAGCGGAGACGGATGTATGACGAGTTGTACCTCAACCCCAATATGCGCTGCATGGAGGCGGCGGCAAAGTACATTATCACCACGTATTTCGTTCAAAAGTATAATCGGGTTGAGTTTGACGGCATCATCAAGGATGAGATTGGCGAAAACCGGTTTGATTTGGGCGGCTATCGGATTATGCTGGCAATTCGGGATATGGCCAGTATGTGCAGCGGGAGCTATACCGGTTTTGAGGATCTCAGCCCGTCGGTAGGGAGTAGGACAAAACAAAGTTTGAAGGCCTGCATGGAAATAGTCCAAGCCATCTCTACGGGTGAAAAATCCCTGGAGGAATGGAAGTTACTCAAGCAGATGTACCATCAATTGACTGGGATGCCGTGGGACGCCCAGGACCGGGTAGGTATGGATATGCTCACTCCCTATCAGGACGACCAGATACGGGAGATGTCGGAGCGGATTCAATATAAAAAACTGGCTGAGGTTCGTAAACGGATCATCCTGAATTATCCTGGCTTGGTTTTGGTCGACCTGCACCAGCCAATCCGTTACTACTCCATCCCGCCGGCTAGGCGGCCGCACAACCGGCTGGATGGAACATACTGCGCCCAGGACACCATTTTGTTGCCCGACTGTGAACGCTCCCAATGGCAGAACAAAGGGAGCCTCGCGTCTATTCCCTTGTCCGAGTATATATGGAAATACGAGGGCCAGGCTGAGAGGCGTCCGGTATTTCAGGTGTTCAAGATTGGAGATGACCCATCCGATTGCGAGCACGCAGTCAATATGCTCAAGAAAGAGCTGCAAAAGCAGCTCTCTCGCCAAAGGAGGGATGCGGAATGAAAAAGCGGATATACGGGATTTCCTACGCATTGTCTAAAGTGCCAGACATCGACGCAGTCGCCCAAGCGGGGGCAATCAGCTACTCACCCGCGGTGGTATGCTACACCCAAGAGAACGGCAAATATGTTACAATGCGGTTCCCAAACGAATTCAGGGTATGGTCCCGCATTGGGCAATGCCATTAAGTTAAGCATTTTATAAAAAGATAAAGAAATCGGCAAAAAGCCCTTGACAAAATGAGAAAAATATGCGGCGAAGCCCCTTGAAAAATAAAAACTTCAAGGGGCTTATAAAAT
>CATJCP010000193.1 GCA_949737515.1 uncultured Oscillospiraceae bacterium
CCGGAGTGGTTTGGTGACAAACAGTCCCTTGATGAGTACGTGGAGGATGTTAAGGAACTGCCATATTATGCTGCACTGAACGCGGAGGGGAAATGTATCGGGTTTTTCTCTGTAAAAATACACTACCAGCATACAGGCGATATATTTGTGTGCGGCGTGCTCCCGGAATATCAGCATAACGGCATCGGAAAGGCAATTTATCAAGCTGTGGAACATTACCTTATCCAAATGGGCTGTAAATATGTGATCGTTAAAACATTGAGCGATACCGTTGATTTTGAACCATATGCACAAACACGGGGCTTTTATAAAAGCATTGGTTTTGAACCGCTTATCACTTTGACGGAAATGTGGAACGAAGAAAATCCCTGTCTCATTATGTTTAAGTCCCTTGTTCAGTAGGAATAGCTCCGGTTTTCAGAGCCGGATAAAAATAGGAATCATTATGTATAGTGCAATAAATATGAGGTGGAACCAATGAATTTGAAAGTAAAAATCATTTTATCTTTATTTATAAGTCTTATATTGGTGATTCCTATATACATCCTTTTGCATGAAGGCGGCCATTCCCTGATAGCGGTGTTGTGCGGCGCCAAAATTACAAAGTTTAGTATTTTAGGTGCGTATATGAGTTATGAGGGCGGCAGCTTTACACCAATCACTTTATCCCTGTCCAATGCCGCGGGGATGCTACTGCCTGTCCTTACGGCAGTCGTTTATATGCTGACCTATCGGAATCAAGCAGCCAGCATACTTTACAGAATTTTTTCGTTTCTATTTGTGCTTGTTCCAACTGGTTCTATCCTTGCATGGGTTCTGGTGCCGGTATTATATCTGGCTGGTTGGGCGCCCCCAAATGATGATGTTACAAAATTTATCAATCATTCAGGGCTTAGTCCATGGATGGTATTGTTTGCTGCCATTATACTTTTCGCTTGCTGCCTTTTTATCGCATGGAAGAAAAAGATCATCCAAAGGTATTGGGAAACGGTCAGAATAAAAGCCTGAAAATACGTTTCCGTTTAGAAAGGATAAAAAATGGATATTGAATTCAGAAAAATCACAGAGTTTCCCCGCGGAACCCTTGCAGCCCTTTTGAAAGACGGCTATTCCTTTGAACCGAGGTTTGAGCAGGATTTTCATAAGCAGTGGCAGGAATTTGACGACTTCTTTTATGATAACCCCCATATTGCCGAATTCAGCGGGTTTATGACAGCCTTGGATGGAAAGCCCATCGGATTTGTTTCATGGAATCCGTCGAAACTGCCTGAATTGACTGAAGTCGGGCACAACTGTATTTTATCGAAATACAAGGGGAAGGGTTACGGAAAACGGCAGATGCAGGAGGCTGTCCGGCGCATGGCTGCCCAGGGGCCGAAGAAGATAGTCGTTTGGACGAATGAGCTTCTCGTTCCTGCCCAGCATACTTATGAAAGCGCTGGCTTCCAATTTGTAACAAAGAGCGAGGAAACAATCTGTCCCAAATATGCAGGGCAGAGGATACACTATGAAATTATTGTAAAATAGGGTTTGGGAGAAAACAGCAAGCCGGGATAGGGAGGACACATGATGAGCGATATTTCTGTTATGGAATTTGCCAACAGGGATGAATTCAGAAAATGGCTGAATGAAAATTGCCTGACAAATGCCGGTGTTTGGCTTTTATTCGGCAAGGCGGGCGGGCCGAAGACAATCAAGGCAGGGGAAGCATTGGAAGAGGCCCTCTGTTTTGGATGGATTGACGGGCAGATGCAGAGCATTGATGATAAAACGTATCGGAAATACTTTTCCATGCGCAGGGAGAAAAGCAAGTGGTCGGAGAAAAACAAGGCATTGGTCAAAAGCCTTGAAGAACGGGGCCTTATGACCGATTTTGGCAGGAGGAAAATAGAGGAAGCCCAAAAAAACGGCCAGTGGAATGCTCCAAACCCCATGGCGGTTACAGAAGAGCAGATTGCCTGTGTATCCGCAGTGCTGGAAGGGCATGAACCGGCCTTTACCAATTTCCAAGCTATGCCCTTATCCGTAAAGAAGACCTACACGCGGGCGTATTTTGACGCAAAAACCGAAGCCGGAAGGGAGAGACGAATCACCTGGATGGTGGACAGGCTCAATAAGAATTTAAAACCTATGTAACGGTTGGATTTTCCCTTTATGGCTGGGGAAAACAATATAGCCTGTCTAAGAGCCTGTTTAGAATCTCCCCACGCACGTCTTAGCGGTGGATTTTCTGCCCAGACTGCGTTAAAAACCCTTGCAATCTGTCAGGATTGCTGCGGCTTTTTGCCTTGCTGGGCAAAAAATCCGCTCGCTAATCCGTACACGTTGAGATCCTAAACAGGCTCTAAGAATGGAGCAAAATCAATGAAAAAATATAAATCAGTATTATTTTTCTGCCTGATGGAAGCGGCTATTGTGAGTTCTATTAGTATAGCTTGCCTTTTTGACAATTTCCTCTATTATATCTTTTACAATTTAATCTATGGTATTGCTATAAGTGTATCAGCGCCGCTTTTGATTTTGCTGAAAGAGCAGAAACAGTTAAATGAGGTTGGCATTAAAAAGTTAGGGAAACGCCAGTTTATTGTGCTATTTTTTTTGTAATCTTTTCTGTTGGCGGACAGGTGATACCTAAAATAGCGGCAGGGGAGCGGCTTTGCTGGAACGTGCTGCCTGTTGCTGTTTTGCCGCTTATTATGACGACCTTTTTTGAAGAATTTTTATTTCGAGGTTTTATCCAAACAAGAATGAAAAAGGAATTTGGGGCTGGCGCTGCCATTCTTATTTCTGGTTTATTATTTTCATTGTATCATTTAGGCTATCCCGGTTTTAGAAGGCTTAGTGACATTATGCTGCTCTTTGCCGTAGGGATAGGGTTTGCAGTTTCTTTTGGATTATCAGGCGGCAATTTGATTGTGTCCTATTTTGTCAATTTGCCCAATGCCTTTGTTGCCTATGTTTTAAAGTACCCTCAATTCCCCCAAATGACTATAGGAAGTGCCATTTATGCAGGTGCAACAATAATACTTTAGCAATCATCCTTTTGAAGTACAAGAATGTAATATTTTAGAATGATATTTGTTTGCATCTTTTAGGATATTGATATATAATTGGTTAAAAAGGCGAACTAGAAGTGTTCTTTTCGCCGTTGGATGACAAATTCTACAACAACACCAAAGAGAGGTACAAAAAATGAGCTATCAAAACCCGATTTTGTCCGGCTTCTACCCAGACCCCAGCATCTGCCGCGTAGGGGAAGATTACTACATGGTGACAAGCACCTTTGAGTTCTTTCCCGGCGTTCCGGTGTTCCACAGCAAAGACCTGGTAAACTGGACTCAAATCGGCCACTGCCTCAGCCGCCGTTCCCAGCTGGACTTGGTGAACGTGCCAGCCTCCAAGGGGATTTATGCCCCTACTATCCGTTACCATGACGGCGTTTTCTACATGGTAACAACCAATACCCGCAAATGTGGCAACTTCTATGTTTATACCACTGACCCGGCAGGGGAATGGTCTGAGCCGATTCTGGTAGATCAGGGCGGGATTGACCCATCCCTGTTCTTTGACGATGACGGCAAATCCTACTTTATCTCCAACGCCAGAGGGGAAGAAAACGGCCATAACGGTATGCTTCTGGGTGAAATCGACCTGAAAACCGGCAAACTGAGCAACGTCCATCCTGTATGGGGCGGAACCGGAGGTTCGTCCCCGGAAGCTCCCCATATTTATAAGATTAACGGCTGGTATTACCAGATGATCGCTGAGGGAGGCACAGAATTGGGCCATATGGCGACCATTGCCCGCAGCCGTTCTTTGTACGGCCCCTATGAAAGCTGCCCTTATAATCCCATTCTGACCCACTCCAACCAGAAGGGCAAAGAGATACAGGCTACCGGCCATGCTGACTTTGTACAAGCCCCTGACGGGAGCTGGTGGGCGGTTTTCCTGGCTTACCGCCAGACCCACCAGTATTTCCACCATCTGGGACGGGAAACCTTCCTGGCCCCTGTGGAATGGACAGAAGACGGATGGCCCTTAATCAACGGCAAACGCCGGATTGACCCTGTTATGGATGTGGAACTTCCCGGAAAGCCTGTCCAAGAGGGAAGAACCCCTGTTCACACCCGCTTTGACGAGGGCAAGCCCGGCTTTGACTGGGTGCATCTGCGCAACCCCATTGAAGAAAACTACCGCTATGAAAACGGCTGTCTGGAAATGCGCGGCACAGCTTTGAACCTGAGCGATGTAGATGCGCCGACCTTCCTGGGCATCCGTCAGGTGTTTATGAGCGGTGACGCAAAAGTTTCTTTGACCTTTGCCCCGGAAAAGGAGGGGGAAGAAGCGGGGATTTCTGTATTCTACAAGTTTGATTCCCATTATGATATTGCCTTGACACAGGCTGACGGGGAAAGGTGCATTATAGTCCGCAAGGTGGTAGGGGATATCCAACATATCGCCGCCAGGATTCCGGTGAAAGGGGACAGTGTGACCATCCGCATTTTGTCTGATTCCATGCACTATGATTTCAGCGTGATTGCAGATGGTGAGGAGACCCCGCTTTGCAGCGCGCTGACCCGGTATGTTTCCACAGAGGCACATGAATTGGGCTTTACCGGCGTATTCCTTGCCCTGTACGCTACCGGAAACGGGAAAGACTGCGGCGGGTTTGCCAAGTTCACATCCTTTGATTATACGGCAAGATAAGATTTCGTTTTTACAGAGTCGGGCAGGTTATAGGGTCCTGCCCGGCTTCTTCATTTCCGCAAGCCTTTTAGCGCTTTTCCGTTCAGAGCTCTTTTTCCCTTGATCCGACAGATTGCGATCTTTTCCCCGGGAAGGATGGAATACAATGAAAAGGTACACAGATGACAGAAGCTGTCGGGCCATGGGGAGGATATGTGATGGATTCGGAAAAAATTTTGGAAAAGGTTGCGGAGAGCAGGGGTATAACGAAAGAAGAGCTTTGCGAGGAGCTTCAAAGGGCGATCAGAGATGCATGGGAGACCAAGGATGAAAGGGTACAGGACTACCAGAGGAAGACACAGTGTGGAGAAAAGGTCCCCACACCACAGGAGCTGGTGGAATTTCTGCTTCACGAAATCTATCCAAAGGAATAGCAATAACGATGGGGGACTGCTGTAACGCTTACGGCAATCCCTCTTTTGCATCATGCCAACGTTTAGAAGCGAAAATGGATTTTGATGAAAGAACAGAGCTGCGTATAGACTTTTAAGGGGAGCTGATGTAAAATGTAAAAAGATATATCCAGTTTAGGAGGCGTATTTTTGAGGTTTAAGCGTGTTTATGTGGAGATATCCAACCTTTGCAATCTGAGCTGTGCGTTTTGCAGCCCTTTGAAACGCCCTAAGGGGATGATGACAGCGGAGCAGTTTCGCATAGCTGCCCAGCAGCTTCAGCCCTATACCCATTACCTTTATCTCCACCTGAAGGGGGAGCCGCTGCTTCATCCGGAGCTGGAGAAGATATTGGATATCTGTGGGGAATTGGGCTTTGAGGTGAATGTCACCACCAATGGCGTCCTTTTGGAGGAAAGCGAGGAATTGTTGCTGGGCCATCCGGCGGTCCGCCAGGTAAATCTTTCGATCCACAGTTTTTCACAGCTGCCAAGGGAAAAGGCGGAAAAGTGCCTTTGCCATGCGGTTGCCTTTGGAAAACGGGCGGCGGAGCTGGGCAGGCCCTTTGTCATCTACCGGATGTGGAACCTTGGGAAGGGAAAGTCCATAGCCCCTGAAAGTATGGCGATCCTGGAACGGATTGGGGCGGAGTTTCCCACAGCCCACAACCTGGTGGAAGAGCTCAGCACCCAAAAGAGCGCGGCAGTGGCAAAGGGGATTTTCCTCAGTTGGGAGGAGGAATTCACCTGGCCCTCCCTGGACGCGCCCCTTGTCCCCGATTCTGGCAAGTGCTACGGAACGCGCCAGATGCTGGGAGTACTCTGCGATGGAACAGTGGTTCCCTGCTGTCTGGACGGCAACGGGGAAGCGCCCCTGGGAAACTTGTTTCAGAATCCCTTTTCGGAAATTGTGGAATCTGAGACGCTCCAAAAGGCGGCTTCCGGATTTGATGGAGGGAAGGCGGTTCTGGAGCTGTGCAGGCACTGCAGTTATAGGCTTAAATTCCGGCCGGGGAAGGAAAAATGATATTGAACATCAAGAAAAACAGCTGAATAGAGGCGTTCACCTTTTCCGCAACTCCCCCATAAAATGTAATAACGCGGAAGGGGGAGTTTTTATGTCATTGAGCCTTGTGATAACATATGGCATTCTGGGTTTTTTTGCGGCAGTGGGATTTTTGTTCCTTTTGTTCCGCTTTCTCCAGTGTACCGTTGGACAAACGCCGCCGGAGGATTTCCGTCTCGTCGCCATTGTTCCGGTGGGGTATGGGGATGGCGGCAGGATTGCGGACGAGATTTGGTGGTATCGCTTTTTCTTTGACCAACAGAAGATTCAGGATGGTTTTCTTCTGTTGGTGGGAGATGACCGTCTGGATGAAGAATCTGTCCAGTGTTGCCAAATACTGTCCAGAACCTATCCCTGGATCGGCTTTTGCCGCTCGGAAGAATTTGAAGCGGCGTGCAAGGGCGCTGTGAAAGTGGAATGAAACAATTTACAAGAAAGCGAACTTGTATTATAATGTTACAAAGAACCTATGGCAATCCTCGAATTTGCCCCCCTCAATGGGCGCGTTCCATTAGCGCGAGTCTTCTCAGCCCATTTGTGGGCAATTTTATCGAGGATTGCTATCAATGAAAGGAAGGGGACAAGGTGGACCCAAAACCGCTCCAGTCCATCACCGGGACAGTGGAGGAAATTGTATATCACAATGAAGACACCGGATTTACCGTTCTGCTGCTGGACGACGGCCAGGAGCTCCAGACTGTTGTAGGCCAGATGATGGACATTGCGGAAGGTGAGGATTTGAAGGCCATGGGCCGGTTCACCACCCATCCCTCCTATGGGCCCCAGTTTAAGGCGGAGGTAGTGGAGCGCAGCTTCCCTGCCACCAGCTCGGCGATATTAAAATATCTCAGCTCCAAGAAGGCCATCAAGGGCGTTGGCCCCACCCTTGCCCGCCGCCTGGTGGAGACCTTTGGCGACGATACCCTGGAGGTCATGGAGCATCACCCGGAGGACCTGGCGCGGGTGGAGGGCATTTCCCGTCGGAAGGCTGCGGAGATCGGCGAGGAATTTAAGCGGATATTCGGCGTCAGAACCGTTATGCTCTTTCTCTCCCGCCACGGCATAGACCCTGCCACCAGCATCCGGGTCTGGAAGGCCTATGGAAATTATGCCTCGGAGATGGTCCAGGCCAACCCCTATATCCTCTGCGGCGATGATATTGGGATGACCTTTGAAAAGGTGGACCAGATTGCGCTGGATATGGGCGTTGACCCCCAAAGTCCCAACCGCATCGGCGCGGCCATTGCCTTTGTCCTGCGGCACAACCTGAACAACGGACACACCTGCCTGCCGGAGCAGGCGCTGTGTGAAAAATCGGCGGCGCTGCTCCGTCTGGACCTTTCCGTTGTGGAAAAGCAAATTGTCCAGGAAGAGGAGAACCAGAACCTGATCAGCGATGCCAGCGGGGGGAAGCGCTACTATTACCTGCCTCATCTCTACCGGGCGGAAACCTATGTTGCCGGAAGGCTGGCCATGATGCTTTCCCTGGAACAGCCTTTTACCGGGGATTTCGGGGACCAGATCGCCCTTTTAGAGGCCCAGAACGGCGTAAAATACGCCCAGCTCCAAAAACAGGCCATTTCCCAGGCCATTTCCCGCAACCTGTTTATCCTCACCGGCGGGCCTGGAACCGGCAAGACTACAACGGTCAACGCCATTATTGAGCTGTTTGAACAGCAGGGGAGAAAGGTTGCCCTGGCGGCCCCCACTGGCCGGGCCGCCAAACGCCTCAGCGAAGTGACCGGCCGGGAGGCCAAGACGATCCACCGGCTCCTGGAAGTGGACTTTAAGGACAAGCCCGGGGACTCTGTTCTCTCCCGCTTTAAGAGAAATGAGAAAAACCCCATTGATTCAGATGTGGTGATTGTGGACGAAATGTCCATGGTGGATATCCTGCTGTTTGAATGCCTGGTACGGGCTTTAAAGCTCACCGCCCGCCTGGTGATGGTGGGGGATTCGGATCAGCTCCCCTCTGTGGGGCCTGGAAATGTGCTGAAGGACCTGATTGATTCGGGCAGGATTGCCACTGTCCGGCTGAATGAGATCTTCCGTCAGGCGGCCCAAAGCCTGATCGTCACCAACGCCCATGCGGTAGTCCGGGGGGAGATGCCGGAGCTGCGGCGCAAAGACGGAGATTTCTTCTTTCTGTACAGCGGCAGCTATGCCAATACCGCCCAGCTTGTGGCCGACCTTTGCAGCCGCAGGCTCCCCAAATCCTATGGTTACTCCCCTTTGTGGGACATTCAGGTCATGACCCCCAACCGTGTTGGGGAGCTTGGGACCATAGAGCTGAACCGGAGGATGCAGCAGACCCTCAACCCCCCCAGTCCGGACAAGCGGGAGATGGTTTATGGACCCTACACCTTCCGGGAGGGGGACAAGGTGATGCAGATCAAAAACAATTACGATATTCAGTGGACCAAGGAAGACGGGGAGCGGGGCACTGGGGTGTACAACGGGGATATTGGACTGATCCTGGCCATCGACAAGCCCTCCCGGATCTTTGTGGTAAAATATGAAGAACGGGTGGTCAATTACACCTTTGACAATGCCGATGAGGTGGAGCTTGCCTTTGCGGTCACTGTACACAAGAGCCAGGGATGCGAATTTGAGGCAGTGGTCCTTCCCCTGATGAACAGCCGTTCCCGGCTGTACCACCGCAATCTGTTCTACACGGCGGTGACCAGGGCGAGAAAGCTGCTGATCGTCATCGGCAAGCCGGATACGGTTCGGTATCTGGTGGAGAACAACCGGAAGACCCTTCGCTTTAC
>CATJCP010000194.1 GCA_949737515.1 uncultured Oscillospiraceae bacterium
AAAGTTTTTCTCCCGCCGCTCTGCAATCAGCTCCGCCTTTTTCAGGGCGCTGAGGTGATAAGATACCGTCGCCCCCGTCAGAGCAAAGTGTGCGCCGATCTCCCCGGCAGTAAGGGGCTTATCCTTTAACAGGGTAAGGATTTCCCTGCGCACCGGATCCGACAGCGCCTTAAATGTTTCCCCAAACCCCATGGGACTATCCTCCCCTTCTTGAAAAAAATCTATTTAGAAAATTATCTAAATAGATGATACCACAGAGGCGGGCAATTGTCAATTCATTTGGAGAAAATGCAGTTTGGCGATACAAAGAACAACCGGCGGGAAGCCCTTTTTTCAAAGGCCTTCCCGCCGGTTGTTGGTCCTCCTCAGTTTTGGAATCCCTTCCCGATAATTTCGCTGCTGTTGGTGATGATCATAAACGCCGTGGGCTCAATGGTTTTGATATAATGCCGAAGAGCCGCAGCCTGGGGACGGTTCATCACCGTGATGATGACGGTCTTCGGCGCGTGGGTAAAGGCGCCCTTGGCCTCGTAGACCGTCGCGCTGTGGTTGAGCTTTTCGGTGATAAAACGGCAGATGGGCTCCGGATTGTCGCAGATGATGTTAAAGGATTTGCAGAGGTTGATGCTTTCAATGATGTTGTCCACCAGAAAGGACTTTACCATCAGGCCCAAGACAGAGTAGAGCCCTGTCTTGATCCCAAAGGTGAAAAAGGCGGAGACAACAATCAGGGCGTCGGCAAAGAACAGCGCCCGGCCGATATCGATGCTGGTGTATTTGCGCAGCAGCATCGCCACAATATCGGTGCCGCCGCTGGAGGCGCCGATATAGAACAGCAGCGCCGCCGCGACCCCCGGGAGGGCTATGCCGTAGCAGAGCTCCAGGATGGGTTGGTCGGTAAGGGGCTTGTCCAGGGGGCAGAGCTTTTCCAGGGCGGAGAGGAAGAAAGAAAGAATCAGACTGACATAGGCGGTCTTGATGCCAAACCCCCTGCCCAGCAGCAGGAATCCCAATATCAGCAGCAGGTTGCTGATGATGAAGTTGATGGTGGCGGTGCTGAGGGGGACGTAGTATTGAAGCACTACCGCGATGCCTGTGACGCCTCCGAAGGTGAAGTTGTTGGGAAAACGGAAGAAGTGGTTCCCAACAGCGATGAGCATTGCGCAAAAGGTCATCATAATCGTTTCATAAACCGGGTTTCCCCGAAATTTTAACCCCATAATGGCATTCTCCTTTGCCGGCCAAGCGGATTCCCCTGTCTGGAGAAACCACAGAACAGCCGCTCGTGTTTCTGTCCATATTTCCTGCATCAATGAAGCAGGATTTGCATCGCAGGTTGATTTTACACCATAGGAGTCCTTTTGTCCATCCTTTTTCTGTGATTTTCCATCATTTTTTAAACTGCTCCATCTGGTATTGCATTTGGACAAAGAATGGACTATAATATAAGCACCTTTCCGGCAGAAACCGGAAAAGAGCAGGCAGAGTAGGGACATATGTGTAAAAGCGCCGGAAAGACGGGGAGTTGCTTTCCGGATCAAGGAAATCCCGCTGATCAAGGAGATTTCCGCATTGTGGGTCCCGCATCCCGCTGCCGCATCGTGGGAATGGGCTTCCTCTGTGCGGCATTGCTGCCAAAAACAGAAGGAGGCTTTTTTATGCGAAAAATGAAAACAAGAAAACTATGCTACGCGGCCCTTTTGGCGGCCATGTACGTTCCCCTGTCCCTGTATCTCTCCATACAGGCGGGAAATGTGCGGATCACCTTTGGTTCCCTGCCTGTGGTGGTTGGGGCGCTGCTGTGGGGGCCCCTGGACGCTGCCGCGGTGGCTGCCGTCGGGGAACTGATCAAACAGCTGCTGACCTATGGCATCACCTACACCACGGCCCTCTACCTGATTCCCCCTGCGCTGCGGGGGCTTATGATCGGGGCGGCCGCCTCCTTTGGAAGGCGCCGGGGCTGGCGGCTGGAGGAGCGGCGGTGGGTCTGCTATGCCGTGTGCGTGGCTGCGGCTGCGGCTACCACAGCTGGGAACACCCTTGTCAACTGGCTGGACAGCGTGCTGTTGGGGTATTACACCCCTGCCCTGATCTTTGGGGATGCGGCGGTCCGCTTTGCCGTGGGGATGGTCACTGCGGTGATCGTCGCCTCTATCTCCATTCCATTGGTGCGGCTTTTGCGCAGGCGGCGCATTGCCGGTGCGGATGACCAATAGATACAGAAAAATTTTTTCGGGAATCCTGTTTCACTCTGGGCGCTCCTCTTGCAAAAGAGGGATTATTGTGGTATAATATTGAAATGTACGACACGATTGATACGGCGAAAACCAGCGAGCCGATTTATAAACGAAGGAAGGGAAAAGCAAAATGGGCGTAATGGAAATCATCGGAGGTATCCTGCTGATCATAACGTGCATACTGATCATTGTACTGGTGTCTATGCAGGAGTCTAAGAGCGATGGGCTGAGCGCGATGACAGGCGCTTCTGATTCCTATTTAGGTAAAAACAGCGGAAGAACATTTGATGCAATGTTAAAGCGGTTTACCAAATATGCGGCAATCGTATTTTTTGTTCTGACAATAGTTGTCAATGCCATCGCAGTTTTTTTCTGAATGGGGTTGGACTGCGGCAGATGGGAATGTGAAAGGGGCTGTCTCACCGGTAACGTGAGGGGGTCCTTTTTTGTTGCCCCTATTAGGATGAAATAAAAACCTTAAATCTACGCCCTTCTGGGGCAGACAGGAAGATGAAATGGAAAAGAATCAGATCAATCAGAGAGAATCACAAAAGAGAAAGATACTGGAGGCTTACACCCGAAGAAAAAAAGGCCTGACCTTGAAAGAAGCGGTGGAAAAGCTGGACTGGAAGGGGAGCTTTTCTCTGCTGGAAGAGCTTGTGGAGGAACTGAAGGGGGACGGCCTTCTGGTTGCCAAGGGCTCCCGAGCGGTCGCGTCCCGGCATCTGGGCCTGATCCCCGCCCAAGTGACCAGGCTGGCGGGGACCTTCGGTTTTGCGCGGCAGCTGGAAAACGAGGAGGAGATGTTCATCCCGGGGCGGGGGCTGCTGGACGCGCTGCCCGGCGACATTGTCCTGGTGGAACCACTTCCCAAGCTGGGGGAGCTTTCCGAGGGGAAGATCGTCCGGATTGTAAGGACCGCGGCCTTCCGCTTTGCCGGAACCTTCCGCGCCGCCCGGGAGGACGTCCCCGGCCATGGGGAGCGCCAGGGCGGGTATATTGAGGCCTTTAAGATTTTCCGGGACCCGGTGCGGGTGTTCCCTGGCAGGGAGCTGGACGCAAAGGATGGAGACAGGGTATTGGCGGAGGCGACCCGGCGAGCCGGCGGCTTCCAGGAGCCGGCGGCAGAGGTGATCCATGTTTTCGGCAGTTCGCTTGCGGCAAAAAACTGCTGCGAGGCGGTGCTGGCCTCCAACAACATCCAGCGGGCATTCCCGCCTGAGGCGGTGGAACAGGCGGATGAGCTGTGCGCAAAGGGCATCCACCCCAAGGAGCTGGAGGCCCGCCTGGACCTGCGGGACGGGCTGATCTTTACCATCGACGGCGCGGACAGCAAGGACCTGGACGACGCGGTTTCCATAGAGAAAACCGGGACTGGCTGGAAGTTGGGGGTGCATATTGCGGATGTGAGCTACTATGTCACCGAACAGAGCCCCCTGGATCAGTGCGCCTTTGAACGGGGGACCTCCATCTATTACGCCGATTCCGTCATCCCCATGCTGCCGGAGGGGCTTTCCAACGGCATCTGTTCCCTGAACCCCCAGGAGGACCGGCTGGCCTTCTCCTGCCTGATGGAACTGGACGGCGCGGGGGAACTGCTGCAATACCGGTTTGAAAAAACAGTGATACGCTCCCGGGTCAAGGGGGTATACCGGGAGATCAACGATATTTTGGAGGACGCCGCCAGCGAGGAGATTTTAGAAAAATACCGCCCGCTGCTGCCCTCCATCCGGCTGATGGCGGAGCTGGCCGGAAAGCTGGTGGACAAGCGTAGGGAGCGGGGCTGCCTGGAGCTGGAATCGGTGGAACCCAAGTTTCAGCTGGACGGGGAGGGCAGGGTTTTGGATGTAAGCGTCCGGAAAAGGGGATTTGCAGAGCGGATCATTGAGGAGTTTATGCTGCTGGCCAACCGTTCAGCCGCCAAATACGCCGCCGCTCAGGGGCTTCCCTTTGTCTACCGCATCCACGAAAAGCCCGCCCCAGACCGGGTGGACAGCCTGGTAACCCTGTTGGGGATCATGGGAATCAACGGGGCGGGGCTGCGGGAGGACTCCAGCCCGGCTGCCCTGAGCCGGATTTTGGAGTCGGTCAGAGGGGAGGATGTGGAGCAGGTGGTGAATCATTCCCTGATCCGTTCCATGGCCAAGGCCAAGTATTCCCCCGAAAACAAGGGACATTTCGGCCTTGCCCTGGAGGATTACGCCCACTTTACCTCGCCCATCCGCAGGTATCCGGACCTTTCCATCCATCGCATTTTGTCCGCCCATCTGCTCCATATGCGTCCCGACCGGCTGAAAAACCGGTACACGTCCTTTGTCAGCTCCTCGGCCCAGAGATCCAGTGAGACGGAAGTGAGGGCCATGGCCGTGGAACGGGAGTGTGAAGACTGCTATAAGGCGGAATATATGACCCTTCACATGGGGGAGGAGTTTGACGGCGTGATCACCGGGGTCTCCCGCCAGGGGATGTGGGTGGAGCTGCCCAATACCATAGAAGGATTGGTCCGTCTGGAGGCCATGCCTTTGGGGGATTACGACATTGTGGAGCAGATCCAGATCGTCAATATTCTCACAGGCAAGAAATACCGCATCGGGGACCGCATCCGGGTGTGTGTGTTGGGGGCGGATGTGGCCGGGGGGAAGGTGGACTTTGGGATCCCCGGAGTGGAGCCCAGGCCAAAGCTGGCGCCTGTACCGCCTAAGAAGAAACCGGCAAAGGCAAAATCCGCCGCACCTGCCAAGGGCAGAGGAAAGAAAAGTTCTAAACGGAAGCACCCAAGAAAAAAGAAAAAGCATGTTTAAAATAGCAAGAAAGGTCCTCTGCGCAGTTCTTTCCGCGCAGAGGACCTTTCTTGCTGAGGCAATGGGAAGAAACGATTATTTCGCGGCTTTCAAAGCCTGTTCCACGTCTGCAATAATGTCGTCCACGTTCTCCAAGCCCACCGACAGACGTACCATGCTGGGGTGGATTCCCGCGGCGGTCAGCTGCTCGTCGTTGAGCTGGCGGTGGGTCTCGCTGGCCGGATGGAGGACACAGGTGCGGATATCCGCCACATGGACCTCATTGGAGGCCAGCTTTAAGCTGTCCATAAATTTGACAGCGGCGTCCTTTCCGCCCTTAATCACCAGGGACATGACCCCGGAGCTGCCCTTGGGCAGGTACTTTTGAGCCAGGGCATAGTACTTATCCCCGGGCAGGGACGGATAACTGACCGATTCCACCATATCGGAGGTGAGGAGGTATTTTGCCACTGTTTCCGCATTGGAGCAGTACCGTTCCATGCGCACCGCCAGGGTCTCCAGCCCCAGGTTCAGCAGGAAGGCGTTGATGGCCCCAGGGTATACCCCAAAGTCCCGCATCAGCTGGACCCGGGCCTTGGTGATATACGCCGCTGCTCCGAAGTCCCGGACATACTCCACCCCGTGGTAGCTCTCATCCGGGGCAGTCAGCTCCGGGAATTTGCCGTTGTCCCAGGGGAACTTCCCGCTGTCCACAATGACGCCGCCCACCTGGAGGGCATGGCCGTCCATATACTTGGTGGTGGAATGGGTTACAATGTCCGCGCCGAATTCGATAGGGCGGCACAGCACCGGGGTGGCGAAGGTGTTGTCAATGATCAGGGGCAGGCCGTTTTTATGGGCGACCCCCGCGAACTTTTCAATGTCGAAGACGCACATGGCGGGGTTGGCCAGGGTCTCCCCGAAGATCAGGCGGGTGTTGGGCTTTACGGCGGCCTGGATTTCCTCCTCATCCGCGTCGTTGCGGACAAAATGGCATTCGATGCCAAGGCGTTTGAGGGTGACGGCAAAGAGATTGATGGTTCCGCCGTAGATCTCGCTGACGGCGACAATGCTGTCTCCGGCAGAGCAGAGGTTCAGCACTGCCAGCAGGTTTGCCGCTTGGCCGGAGGTGGTGCACAGGGCGCCCACGCCGCCCTCCATATCGGCGATCTTCTTTTCCACCGCGTCTACAGTGGGGTTGCCGATGCGGGAATAAAAGTAGCCGCTGGCGCTCAGATCGAACAGGGCGCCGATGTCGGCGGTTTTGTCGTATTTAAAGGTTGTGGACTGGTAGATGGGAAGGGCGCGAGGCTCCCCGTTTTTCGGCTCGTAGCCGGAGTGGATGCATTTGGTCTCCATTTTCATTGGGTTTTTCCTCCATTTTTAAATTATTTGTGAATATCATTGGATTTTTTGCCGGGTTCTGCTATACTGTAAATACAAACAAAAAACAGCTGGGGCGTCAGGGCGCTATTGGGATCCCCGCTTTTTTCTATTGTTATATCTTATCATGATTGGAAGGGATTGTCCATATGGGAATGGTCAATATCATAAAGTCTGCAGCAGGAAAAATAGAACCCCCAAAACGGGTTCTGTCGTTTTTGCTGGCGCTGTTTTTGGTGCTGCCCTTTTTACAGCCTGTAAAGGTCTACGCCTTTGACCCAGACACCGACTGCCGGAGCAAGGGGATCTATATGGTCAACCTGGATACCAACACAGTGGTATACGAGCGTTCCGCCAACGAGCGGATGTATCCGGCTTCCCTGACCAAGATCATGACTGCCATTGTGGCCCTGGAAAATTGCTCCGACCTCCAGGAAACCGCCACTTCCCCGGCTTATATCTATAATGAGTTCTACGGCATCAACGTCTCTCACGCCAATATCCAGGCGGGGGAGACCCTCACCATGGAAAATCTCCTCTATGCCATGCTGATGCAGTCCGCCAACGAGGCCGCCAAGATCGTGGCCGACCACGTGGGCGGGGGGAGCATTGAGGACTTTGTGGAGATGATGAACCAGAAGGCCAAGGCCATTGGGGCCAACAACACCCACTTTGTAAACCCCCACGGCCTCTTTGACGAGGAGCAGTACACCACCCCCTACGATATGTACCTGATCACCAAGTACGCCATGGAGCTGGACGGGTTTATGGATATGGTGACCACCCTTTCCAAGGATATCGGCCCCACCAATTTAAAGGACTCCCTTCCCATTGTCAACCGCATCAGCCCCATGCAGTCCAACAGCCCTTACTATTACGCGCCCATCCAGGGGATTAAAACCGGGACCCTGGAGGAGTCCGGGCGGTGTTTTGTCTCCAAGGCCAGCAAGGACGGGTATAACTACCTTCTGGTCTTGATGAACGCCCCGTATCTGGACGAGGAGGGGAAGGTCATAGAGACCAACTACTCCTTTACCGAGGCAAAGGATCTGTTTGAATGGGCCTTTGAGGTGTACAAGGTCAAAACGCTGGTTCAGTTCAACCAAGTTTACAGCTCTGTCAAGGTTAAGCTGGGGAAGGACGCGGACTCTGTCAACGCGGTGGCAGGGGATAACTTCACCTCCCTTGTCATGGACGAGATTGAGGTTTCCAGTATGCAGCCGTTGACCGAGCTGCCGGAGGAGATTGAGGCCCCGGTGCAGAAGGGCCAGGAGCTGGGGTACCTGCGGGTGATGCTGGCAGGGGAGCAGATCGGCACGGTTCCGCTGGTGGCCGCAGAGGACATAGAGGCGGACCCTGTGCTGGTGTATCTGGAAAAGATCAAGGGAGTCTTTCAGAAATTTTGGTTTAAGCTCGTATTTCTGACCATTATTATTTTCCTGGTGCTTTACGCGACGGTGATGATCATCAGGAATTACAATAAGAAGCGCTATGCCAAGACCCGAAACAAGGCCAGAGGCGGTACGGCGGTAAACCGCACCAAGTCCGCTGGATCCGGCAAAAAGAAGCGGAAGCGGTAGTGGTTTCCATCAATAAAAAAGCAAGGCCAGACGAAAGGAGAAGAGACACAATGGAATACAGAACCTTAGGGAGAACCGGCATCAAGGTCAGCCAGATCGGGTTTGGCTGCGAGCATCTCCAGGGCAAACCCTATGAGGAAATCGAACCGCTGATCCGCGGGGCGTTGGACAGGGGGATCAACATCTTCGACATGTTTATGTCCCAGCCCCAGGTCCGCACCGATCTGGGGAAGGCCCTGGCGGGCCGCAGGGAACAGGCGGTACTCCAGGGGCATATCGGCGCCTGCTGGGAAGATGGCCAATATGTGCGCAGCCGGGACATCGGCAAATGCCGCGCTTTCTTTGAGGACTTCATGGAGCGGCTCCAGACCAGTTATGTGGACATTGGCATGATCCACTATGTGGACGACGATAAGGATTTCGATGGGGTGTTCAATGGACCGGTGATGGAGTATGCCAAGGAGCTGAAGGCCAAGGGGACCATCCGGGCCATTGGAATGAGCTCCCATAACCCGGCGGTGGCCCTGCGGGCGGTGAAGACCGGGCTGGTGGATGTGCTGATGTTCAGCCTCAACCCTGCCTACGACCTGCTGCCGGAGGACACTCTGTGTGATGACCTGTTTGTAAAGGATACCTTTCAGAACCCGTCCCTTTCCGGGGTAAATCCTATCCGGGCAGAGCTTTACCAGGCCTGCGAGGCCCTGGGGGTGGGGATCACGGTGATGAAGGGGCTGGGGGCCGGGATGCTGCTGAATGAAAAGGCCTCCCCCTTTGGCTTTGCTTTGACGGTGGAACAATGTATTCACTACGCTCTGACCCGTCCGGCAGTGTGCAGCGTAATGGCGGGAATGTCGAACATGAAGCAGCTGGAGAGAACGGCTGGCTACTTTGAGACGCCGGAGGAGGACAAGGATTTTGCCAAGGTGCTCTCCACAGCCCCTAAGTTCTCCATGAAGGGAAAGTGTATGTACTGCAACCACTGCCTGCCCTGTCCCGCCCAGATCGACATCGCCCAGGTGAACAAGTTCCTGGATCTGGCGCTGGCCAGCGATTCGGTCCCGGATACCGTCCGCCAGCACTATGCGTCCCTTTCCGCCCACGGCGGGGATTGTATGGCCTGCGGAAGCTGCGAAGGCAACTGCCCCTTCGGAGTACAGGTGATCCAGAGGATGGAAAAGGCCAAGGAAATTTTCGGCGTTTAAGGGCCGTGGAAAGGCGTGGAAGAATTCTTCCGGCTGAGAGATGGATCCAGGGCATTCTGGGAGCGGCCTTTTTTGTCGCGTAATCTTGGAAAAAGGCTTGCTTTTTTTGAAATTTTGTGATAACATCTATACGTTATGTAAAATTCCTGAAATTGAAAGAGGTGACAAACCATGAAAGAGGCAATTCATCCCAGCTACGAGCCTACTACCATCACTTGTGCTTGTGGCGAAGTTATAGAAACCCGTTCCACCAAGAAGAATATCAGGGTGGAAATCTGTTCCAAATGCCATCCGTTCTTTACGGGACGGCAGAAGCTGGTCGATTCCGGCGGACGCGTGGATCGTTTTAAGAGACGTTTTGGCATGGATAAGTAAGAAATGTGTTTGTCATAAGCCAGATGAACCGAAGCGGCGCGCAGGGGCAAGGGAAAGATTCTTTGCTTCTCCGCGTCGTTTTTGTATATGGCCGACGGTTTACAGGGGGTGAAACGGTGGAAGCGCCGAAGGAAATATATAAGACCATAGGGGAGGCAGGGACAGACGAATTTGTGGAAAAGCGGTCCCGCTTTATCGGCAGCGCCATGCCGGTTGCAACGGAGCGGGAGGCGCTGGATTTTATCGCGGAGATGAAGTCAAAATACTGGGATGCAAACCACAACGTTTACGCTTATATTGTGCGGGAAGGGAACATACAGCGCTTTTCTGACGACGGGGAACCCCAGGGGACAGGGGGGATTCCCGCCCTGGAGGTGCTGAAAAAGGGCGGTTTGACCGATCTGGCAGTGGTTGTAACCCGGTATTTTGGCGGGATACTCCTGGGGGCAGGGGGACTTGTCCGCGCTTATTCCCATGGGGCTAAAATCGCCGTGGAGGCTGCGGGGATCAAACATATGCGCCCAGCCTGCCTGGTGGAGCTGGATACGGATTACAGCCTATATGGAAAAATCGCCTATATGCTCCCCAAATATCACATTCAGGGGCAGAAAAACGACTTTGGCGCAGCGGTGAGGATGGAATTTGTCATTGCGGCGGAACTGTTTGAGCAGTTTAAGGCCGAGCTGATTGAACTGACCAACGGGGTGGTGTTCCCCTATATCCGGCAGGAGCTGTATGCAGACATCCCCCTGGACGACTGAACAAAATGGAAAACAGTATAAATCTCCTTAATTAGGCAGGTTCCACCCCTTTTTAGAAAAAATTTTAAAAAAATTAGAAAAAAGGGGAGGATTTTTTGTTGTTCTCCTGTAATATATAAACAGAAGCTGAAAATTGAGGGGTTTCCTGACGAGGGGTTTGGCGCAAAATTTGACAGAATGGATCGGAGGGCTTGACAATGACGATACGAGAACAGTCGGAACAGCTGGAGCACAGGTGCTTATCCCCAAGGGCGGCCTTTGCAGACCAAAGTCGGGGGAGACTCCAAGGGGAAGAGGAATGCCCTGTCCGTACCTGCTATCAGCGGGACCGGGACCGTGTCCTGCACTGCAATGCCTTCCGCCGCCTCAAGGACAAAACACAGGTGTTCTTGGCGCCTGTGGGGGACCACTACCGCACCCGCTTGACCCATACCCTGGAGGTCAGCCAGATTGCCCGGACGATTTCCAGGGCGTTGGGGCTCAACGAGGATCTGACTGAAGCGGCCGCCCTGGCCCATGACCTGGGGCATTCGCCCTTTGGACACAGCGGCGAGGCGGTTTTGGACAGCCTTGCCCCCGGTGGGTTCCGCCATTATCTCCAGACTGCCCGGGTGATCCATATACTGGAGCGGGATGGAAAGGGGCTGAACCTGACTTGGGAGGTCAAAAATGCCGCAGTATGCCATTCCACCCGGTCGGCCCTGCCGGCAACCCTGGAGGGGAAGGTGGTGCGGCTTTCCGATAAAATCGCCTATCTCAACCACGATATTGAAGACGCCTGCCGCGCCGGGGTCCTCCAGGAGGAAGAAATTCCCTATGATGTGCGCTATGCCCTGGGGCGGGGGAAATCCCAGCGCATTACCTCTCTGATCCAGTCGGTAATCGCTGAAAGCAGCGCTGCAGGGGATATTGGGATGGGCGCAGAGATCCAGGAGGCTTTCTCCAAGCTGCGGGATTTTATGTTTTCGGAAATTTATCAGAACCCCCGTGTCAAACAGCAGGAGGACAAGGCCCAGGAGCTTTTAAAACAGCTGTACCAGTACTACCTGCGGCATATGGAGGCCATGCCGGAGCAGTATCAGGCCATTGCCGGAAGGGAAGGAAAGACCCGCGCGGTGTGCGACTATCTTTCGGGGATGAGCGACCGGTTTGCCCTGGCCGCCTATGAGAGGTACTTCCTGCCCAAGTCCTGGGATATCCCGTAAGGTTTGGAGGATATTATAGAAAGGTTTGGAGGATCCATAGAATGGAAGAATTTGGATTTCATCGGATGCAGGATATCCAGAGGGAACTGCAGGAAAATTATAAGGACATGTGGACGCACCTCTCCCCGGAGAAAGGCCGCGATTCTCTGCTGTGGATGATGATCGAGGCAGGGGAGGCCGCCGACGTGATCAAAAAGAAGAAGGACGAGAGGATCATGGGATCTCCGGAGGTCCGAAAGCATTTTATTGAGGAACTCTGCGATGTGATGATGTACTTTAACGATGTGATGCTTTGTTACTCCATTACACCGGAAGAGCTGGAAAAGGTTTATTTGGAAAAACACCGCAGGAACATGGAACGCTGGCGTTGAGAACTGGCGGAATACCGCTGAAAAGGCCGGAAGGGGGAGAAAAGGGTGCTGTCAGAATCCTTTATTCAGGAGCTGAAATACCGCAACGATATTGAATCGGTGGTGGAGTCCTACGTTCGGCTGAAACGGGGCGGGAAGACCCTTGCCGGGCTCTGTCCCTTTCATTCGGAGAAAAGCCCTTCCTTCCATGTGTATCCTGACACCCAGTCCTTTTACTGCTTTGGCTGCGGGGCGGGGGGAGATGTGATCGCCTTTGTCCGCCGGATTGAAAACCTGGAGTATATGGAGGCCCTGCGGTTCCTGGCCCAGAGGGTTGGGCTGGCGATGCCGGAGGAAGTGGAGAACGACGGTTCTGCCAGGCTGAAAACCCGCATTCTGGAAATCAATCGGGAGGCCGCCCGGATATTCCATCAGAATCTCAGCTCCCCTGCTGGGAGGGAGGGGCTGAATTACCTCAGGGGGAGAGGGCTGTCTGACCGGACAATACGGCGGTTTGGCCTGGGGTATTCCTTGGCCGGGTGGGACAACCTGTATAAGGCCCTCTCTGCCAGGGGTTTTACGGAGGACGAGCTGATCGCTGCGTCGGTGGTGTCCCGGCGGAAGCAGGGGGATGGCTGCTTCGACATGTTCCGGGGACGGGTGATGTTCCCCATTTTGGACCTGCGGGGGAACGTCGTCGGCTTTGGCGGGCGGCAGCTGGGGGAGGGCGGACCCAAATACCTCAATTCGCCTGATACGCCGGTCTTTAAAAAGAGCCGCAACCTGTTTGCCCTGAACTTCGCCAAGTCATCCAAGGAAAAGGGGATGATACTGGCGGAGGGGTATATGGACGTGATTGCCCTGCATCAGGCGGGGTTTGACAACGCCGTCGCCACCCTGGGGACTGCCCTGACGCCGGAGCAGTGCCGGCTGATCTCCCAGTACGGGGATTCGGTGAGCCTTTCCTATGATTCGGACGAGCCGGGGCAGAAGGCGACCCGCCGGGCCGTCAGCCTGCTGTCCGAAATTGGTATGAAGATCAAGGTAATCAACATTCCAGACGCCAAAGACCCGGATGAGTACATAAAAAAATTTGGCGCCCAGCGGTTCCGGCTGCTGTTGGAGGGCAGCGCCAATTCCACCGAGTTTGCCATCTCTGCCATACGCCGGAAATACGACCTGGAAACCGACGACGGGAAGATGAACTGCTTAAAGGAGCTGGCCGCGCTGCTGGCGGATATCCCCAACGAGATTGAGCGGGATGTGTATCTCTCGCGGATCGCGGCGGACTTTGGGGCTTCCAGGGAAGCCCTTTCGGCCCAGGTCCAAAGCATCCGCAAGCGGGCGGAGCGGGCCAGGCGGCGGAAAGAGGATGGAAAACTGACGGTTTTTGCGGTAAATATGCCCGATGGCAGGCCAGGCGGTATAAATGAGCTCCAGAGGCGAAACAATATGAAATACGCGGTGGCGGAGGACAGGCTGCTGGCAGCCCTGGTGGTGAACCCTGATTATTTTAAGTGGGTCTCTAAAAGGCTCCAGCCCGCAGATTTTGTCACTGACCGGAACCGCGCCATTGCCCAGGTGCTGTACGGGCGGCTGGAGCAGAACCTTCCAGTGGATTTGACCTCCATTTCCGGGTATCTGGACCCAGAGGAATGCTCCCAGCTTTCCCGGGGGCTTGCCGAGCTCTCCGGACGGCGGGTTACAAGGGAGGAGGCAGAGGACTATGTTTCGGTCCTTCTCCAGCATCGAAAGGATAAGACTCAGGAGGAGATCGCCCAGATGACCGATGAGGAATATGCCCGGTATCTGTCAGGCATCACTGCGGGAAAGGCCGGAAAGGGCCTTCCCTGGAACGGGGATGCGTCTTGACTGTTTAAGGAGGATTTATCTGATGAAAAAAGCGGTCATCGGGGGATTCTTATCCCTGCTGGGGACAATATGGGGGCTGGCGGTGATCCTCTTTGTGGGGGACAACCTGGTATCCGGATGGACAACCCCTCCCGGAAGGTTCCTCGCCACAGTTATGGCAACAGGAATGACATTTCCGCTGCTGCTGTCCGCTGTATTCCTCATTTTGGGAATTGCGATTATGGCAGTGGAGTATTTCCGGAAGGATTGACCTGATATCGATTACAGCTACAGCATATCATTATATACAGGGAATATAACAGTGCAACGGGGCGAAACTTCCAGGATACATACGCCCCGTCTATGGCTGTACTATAGAAAACGACTTTAAATAGCGTTTGCTATCATTTAGGGGGAAAAGGAATATGGCATCTCAGGATAAAAAAAGCATGATACGGGACCTGATCGAGCAGGGAAAGCAGAAGGGCAGGCTGACCACCAAGGAGATCAGCGACGTCCTGGACGAGATGGACTTTGACAGCGACCAGCTGGACAAGCTGTACGACACGCTGGAGGCCTGCAACATAGAGGTGGTGGACGAATTCGCGGGCATGGCGGAGCTGGACGAGGATCTCAGCGTCATTGACGCCCAAGACCTGGAAAGCGCCCTCTCCGCTGAGGGGATCAGCATCGACGACCCGGTAAAGGTCTACCTGAAGGAGATCGGGCGGGTGCCGCTGCTCACCTCCGAGGAGGAGGTAGAGCTGGCCACCCGCATGGCGGATGGGGATCCCGCAGCTCAGAAACGGCTGGCAGAGGCCAACCTGCGTCTGGTGGTGAGCATTGCCAAGCGGTATGTGGGCCGGGGGATGCAGTTCCTGGATTTGATCCAGGAGGGGAACTTAGGCCTGATCAAGGCGGTGGAGAAGTTCGACCACACCAAGGGCTTTAAGTTTTCCACCTACGCCACATGGTGGATCCGTCAGGCCATTACCCGCGCCATCGCCGACCAGGCCAGAACCATCCGCATTCCAGTACACATGGTGGAGACCATCAACAAGGTAAAAAAGGTCAGTTCGCAGCTGCTGCACAAAAATGGCCATGAACCCACTGCTGAGGAGATTGCCGAGGAGCTGGATATGCCTGCCGATAAGGTGCGGGAGATCATGCGGGTGGCCCAGGAGCCGGTTTCTCTGGAGACCCCCATCGGCGAGGAGGAAGACAGCCATCTGGGCGACTTTATCCCCGACGAGGACGCCCCAGCCCCCGCTGAAGCCGCGTCCCACACCCTGCTGAAGGAGCAGCTGGCCGAAGTGCTCAAAACCCTGACCCCCAGGGAGGAAAAAGTTCTCCGGCTGCGGTTTGGACTGGAGGACGGACGTTCCAGGACCCTGGAGGAAGTGGGCAAGGAATTTAACGTCACCCGCGAACGAATCCGCCAGATTGAGGCCAAGGCTCTCCGCAAGCTTCGCCACCCCAGCAGAAGCAAGAAATTAAAGGATTTTCTGGACTGAGTTTTCCGCCTTGGCCATTTTAGGAGGTGCTGCTATGCATATGACGCTGGAAACAGATTATGCCGTCCGCATTGTCTCCTGCCTGGTGACTGCCGGAAAGCGGCTGGACGCCAAATCCATTGCTGAAAACACTTCGGTTACGCTGCGGTTTTCCCTGAAGATTTTGAGGAAGCTGGTGGCAGGGGGAATTGTGAAATCCTTTAAAGGGACGCAGGGAGGATATGAGCTGGCCAGGAAGCCGGAGGAGATCAGCCTGAACGATGTCATTGAAACGGTTGAGGGGCCGTTTTTCCTCAGCCGGTGCCTGGGGTCGGACTACGACTGTTCCAGGCAGGAGTTAAACGGGTGCTCCTGCCCCTTCCGGGAGGTGTACGACCAGATCTCGGAGGATGCGGTCCGGAAATTGAAGGCCTTCACCTTTGACCGGGTTTTAAAGGACAGGAGCCCATCGCCCGAGGATGGGCCGGATCAGATATAATTGAGGGAGGATCCTCAGAAATCTGGAGCGAACTTCATGGATTTCCCAGAAGTCTATTGTATATCCCGCAGAGGATATGTTATCATAGTAAAAAGGCCATTTTGACAAAAGAGATGGGAGGAATATCATGCGCAAGGCGGGAACCATTCTGCATATTTCGTCTCTGCCGTCCCCCTACGGGATTGGGACGATGGGGAAGGAGGCCCATGAATTTGTGGACTTCCTGAAAAAATCGGGGCTGAGTTATTGGCAGGTACTGCCCCTGGTGCCGGCGGGGAGCGGCAACTCCCCCTATGCGTCCTACTCCACCTACGCGGGGAACCCTGATCTGATTGATCTGGATGAGCTGCGCCGTCAGGGATTGCTGGCTCTGGAGGATATCCAGGCCTATTCCTGGGGAAAGAACGCCGCCCGGGTGGACTTTGAAAAGGTCCATGAGGGCCGGAAGGCGCTGCTGGAAAAGGCCTACCGCAATTCCTTCAACCCCCTGCCGGTTGTGGACTTCGACCTTTTGACAGAGGTGGGGGACGAGACGGAAAAGGAGAACATCCTGGAAGATATAGAGATGCTGGAGGACTTAAAGGAGCTTTCCGCCTTAGAGGGCGGAGAGGCCCAGGGAGAAATCGCAGCTGCTCAGGTTCAGGTCTACCAGCCAGTGGCGGAGCGAGTGGACTATGGCAGGGAAATCGCACGCTTCCGGGACCAGAACAGCGGGTGGGTGGAGGACTACGCCCTCTATATGGCCCTGAAGGAGCGATATGGGCAGAAGCCTTGGTATGAGTGGGAGCCGGAAGCGGCCAACCGCCAGCCGGGGTTCCTGGACCGCTGCCGGGAGGAGCTGAAGGACAGAGTTGATTTCTGGGTATTTGTGCAGTATCTTTTCTATACTCAATGGAATGCTCTGAAGCTTTATGCCAACGAAAACGGTGTAGAGATGATTGGGGATATCCCCATTTACAGCTACCACGACTCGGTGGACGTATGGGCAAACCGCCGGTATTTCTGGCTGGACCGGAAGAATATGCCGGTAAAGGTGGCGGGTGTTCCGCCGGACGCCTTTTCTGAGGACGGCCAGCGTTGGGGAAATCCCCTGTACCGCTGGGATCTTTTGGAGGACGACGGCTACCAGTGGTGGATTGACCGTATACGCCACAACCTGCAGCTTTACGACTGGGTGCGCATTGACCACTTCCGAGGCTTTGATCAGTTCTATGCTATTAACGCCGACGAACCGGACGCCAAAAAGGGCGAATGGTGTGAGGGCCCTGGCTTTGACCTGTTCAGACGGGTCAAAGAGGAGATGGGCGATGTGAAGATACTGGCTGAGGATTTAGGCGTCATTACCCCGTCGGTCTGCCGTCTGCTGGAAAAGACCGGGTTTCCCGGCATGAAGGTGCTCCAGTTTGCCTGCAGTGGCAGCGATAACGCTTATCTGCCTCATAACGCCGGAGAAAATGCCTTTATGTATACCGGCACTCATGACAACGACACCACTTTGGGCTGGATGGAAAGCGGCAGCCCCAAAGAAGTCGCCTTTGCCAAAAAGTATTTCGGCCTAAACCAGGAGGAAGGGTTCAACTGGGGCCTGATTCGCGGGGCCCTTGGATCCAGATGCAGGTCTGCCATGGTACCCATGCAGGATTTCCTGGGGTTGGGTTCTGAGGACCGAATGAATACCCCCGCCACCCCTTCCGGCAACTGGGGATTCCGGATGAAGCCCGGTGTTCTCACCAGCTCCCTGGCGGAAAAGATTTCCGGTCTGCTGGATTGCTTTGGACGTCATTCCTGAATAATCGCTAATTAGCATAATTTTTTCCTTAATATTTCTTCAATTTTGTCCAAAATCTTCTTGTACAGCTGTTGCAATTCTGCTATACTTATAGATAAGGGGAATTATTGTTTTTATTGGGAGGCGCAGTATGGGCGGTAAGGGCGAACACCACTATGACTTCGGGGCGCTGCGCGCCTTGGGCCTTATTACCCAGGCTGGCCTCTCTTTTTGTGTTCCATTAGTGTTATGTATCATTGGAGCCTCTTTTCTCAGAGCCCGCTTCGGCCTGGGACAGGGGATTATGGTGGCGGGGATCGTTCTGGGGCTTGCCTCAGGCGTTTCCGGCTTTGCTAACGTACTGCGCACAATGGAGCGCGTCTCCCGTCCCCCATCCCCAGGGGCAGGACAGCGGGAGAAAGGGGAGAAGGAAGGGGAGGACTTCCATGCTGGATAAGGTTGTCCGCGAAGAGCGGGCCATGCTGGCCAAGGGGGCTGCCGTCCTCGACCTGATTACCCTGATTGTTTCACGGCTGCTCGGTCAGGAGCTTTTACATATGGCTCTGGGCCTCCTGTTTGGGACCCTCTTTCAACTGCTCCTGTTTACCTTGCTGGGGTTAAACGTCCAGCGCTCCCTCCAGACCGGCGATCCCCCCAAAGCCCGCCGCATGATGGCGGTTGGCTCTCTTGGGAGGTATCTTCTATCTGCGGTGGCGATCTGGGTGGGGATCCGCTCCCCCTATCTCCATGTGTTCGGGGTGGTCTTCCCACTGTTTTACCCCAAAATTCTCTATTTTAGCAGGGCTGTTTACCAACAGATCCGCAGCGGAAAGGAGGAAAAGTAGTTTATGGAAGGTCCTAAAATAATGTTTACCATCCCC
>CATJCP010000195.1 GCA_949737515.1 uncultured Oscillospiraceae bacterium
CATCGCTTCGGGACTGGGGCCGATAAAAGTCACGCCGCATTTTTCACAGGTCCGGGCAAAGGCGGCGTTTTCCGACAAAAAGCCGAACCCAGGGTGAACAGCCTCCGCGCCAGTCAGCTCACAGGCGGCGAGGATGGCAGGGATGTTCAGATAGCTCTCGGCTGTTGCGGCAGGCCCGATACAGATGGCTTCGTCGGCAATTTTGACGTGCAGCGACGAGCGGTCGGCCTCCGAAAAAACCGCCGCTGTCCGGATCCCCAGCTCGCGGCAGGCGCGGATGATGCGCACGGCAATTTCGCCTCTGTTGGCAATCAAAACCTTTTGAAACATTAAACATAGCTCCTTTTTTTACTCGCTAGGGTACCTGGTTTTCTTACAGGGTAAATCCATCCGCGCCGGGCTTTTTTATTCGCTAGGGCACCTGGTTTTCTTACAGGGTAAGTCCATCCGCGCCGGCTCGAATAGGCAAGCCCTGCTAGTTTTTGCGGCGCTTTCCAGATAGGTTTCTGGTACAGTCCATCGCCTTATCGACGCAGTAGACGGCCACGGCTGTTTACTCAGTGACCCTGGCGAATAAAAGTCTTTGCCAAGCTTTCTTCAGAAAGCGTCGTACTCCCGTAACCCCCGTACTCCTAGCTGATGGAGCAGCTGAATTCGGCGGTAACGATGCGCTTGCCGCCCGACGAGGCGGTTCCTTTGCAGAAGCTGATGCCGTGGCTCGTTTTCGTGACCTCCACCTCCAAAAGCAGCGTATCGCCGGGGCGGGCGATGCCGCGGAAGCGGGCTTTGTCGATGCCGGCAAAAAAGGCGATCTTTCCCTTATTCTCCGGCACAGAGAGAGCACAGACAGCGCCGGTCTGGGCCAGCATTTCAATCGTCAGGACGCCGGGCTGGACAGGCTCGCCGGGAAAATGTCCGGCAAACCAGCTCTCATCGGGCCGCAGGTACTTCTGGCCGACCGCCCGGACGCCGGGAGTCAGCTCCAAAATCTCGTCTATCAGCAGAAAAGGCTCCCGGTGGGGGATAATTTCCTTGATCTGTTCCTGGTCAAGCAGTGCCATAAGGGCCTCCTTCTCACTCAATCAGCATGATGGGCTGCCCGTATTCGACGGGCTGCCCGTTTTCTACAAATACCTTTTTCACCGTGCCGGCCAGGTCGCTCTGCACCTCATTCATCAGCTTCATCGACTCAATAATAAACAGCACGTCGCCCTTGGCCACCTGGCGGCCCACAGGGGCGAAAGCGGGATGGTCGGGGGAGG
>CATJCP010000196.1 GCA_949737515.1 uncultured Oscillospiraceae bacterium
GATGCCGCCGCAGCTGCATTTTGGCACGCCTTTGGTGGCGAGGATGTGATCCAATCCATAAAATTTCCCACACTTCTGGCAATGGTTGCGGTGGATAGAACCATGGAGCTCCAAAACACATTTGCTCCCCGCCTTCTGATGCAGCCCATCAATGTTTTGGGTGATGACTGCTTTTAGCTTTCCCATTTCCTCAAGCTTTGCCAAGGCCTTGTGGGCCGGGTTTGGCTCTGCTGTGGTGCAAAGCATTTTGTCCCGGTAAAAACGGTAAAATTCCTCAGTGCTGTGGTTAAAAAAACCGTGGCTGAGGATGATTTCCGGGGGATAGTCGTATTTTTGATGGTAGAGCCCATCTGCACTGCGGAAATCGGGCACGCCGCTTTCGGTGGAAACCCCCGCTCCACCAAAAAACACGACGTCATGGCTTCCTTCTATCAGTTTCCATAGCTGTTGATTCATATATTTTCGCCCTCCTGCTTGTCCGTTTCCCAGGGCAGAAGCTCTCCATCTTCCCGCAGGTATTCCAGTATCCGCCAAATCCCCTCCCCAGTGTAGGAGCTGACATGAAAAACCGTTTCGCATCCCGCCAGCCGTAGCCACCGTTCCGCCTGTTCCGGGTCTGCGCCGGGATGGTCTATTTGGGTTACTATGCCGATGACCTCCCGGTTTGCCTGTGCGGTGACGCAGGGGGGATAGAGGGAAAAGGGTTCCGTTGCGCTGAGCAGAAGTCCCACAACGTCTGCTTCAAAGGAATACATGGCAATGGCCCCGCCCAAGTTTTTGGTTTGAATATATTCCCCTGGCGTGTCGATGATCACATCGTAGTGGTTGACATACTGGGTTTTGTGATAGTGGATGGAGTCCCCTTTCAGAGCCTGAGTAAGGGTGGTTTTGCCGCATTCGCTGCGGCCGATGAGGATGATCTTCTTCATATCGGCAGTCCCTTTCCGTTTTAGGGAAGATTCAGGTTCGGGTGATTTCGCAGACAGCAAAGCGCATTGTATCCCGGAAGTAATTGACAATGGCGCGCATCGCTGCCTCAACCTGGGAAAAGGTTCCAGTGATAATCAGACTGCCGCTGAACCGGTCTACAAAACCCAAGTCCACACCTGAGGTCTTGATGGCAATATCCCCGGCGATGATGGCGGATTCGCTGGGGCTCATGGTGACAATGCCGATAGCCGCTTTGGCATAGTCGATTTTAGGGTTCAGTCCCAGTTTTTGGTAGATACATCCATCCGGTCCGGCGATGATGTGGGCCATGGTAATCTGCTTGCCGGGGACAAGCTCCTGAATGATGCGGAGCCGGCCTTCCCCGGAGGAGAGATCAGAGACTGGGGTGGATTGTTTGATCTGTTCTATGATATCCATTTGCTTACAACTCCTTTTTATCCGTCCGAAGCCACAAAGACATAGCGGTCCTCTGTGGAAAGCTTCGGCTGGAATATAAACCCACCCCATTGGAAACGCTGCAGCTCTTCCGGCTGGGTCAGCCGCTGCTTGACTGCCATTCTGGCCATTTCACCCCTGGCCATTTTCGCTGCTGTGGCGATACAAACCAGCTTTCCACGTTTGGGGGTAAGAAAGTCGCAGGAGACAATCCTGCCGGAGGCATATGGGACCACAGCCTTAGCGTATTCCCGGGAGGCCAGATTGACCAGAGATTCGTTTAATGGGGCGATTTCCTCCCAGAGTCTGGCCCCCCAGAAGGGGTAAAGCCGTTTTCCGTTAAAAGGGAAGGTGCACTGCATTTCCAGCCGGTAGGGGAGAATGGAATCTAAAGGACGAAGCAATCCATATAGTCCGCTGACAATCCGCAGCCGTTGTTGGGCGGATTCCAGATCGTCGGCGGAAAAGTCCCCAGCGGCAAGGTGCTGATACTGCAGCCCTTGGTAGGCCAAAAGAGCGGGAATTCCCTCTTTTTTGGCGTCAAAATTCTGGTACAACCCAAAGGCTTTCAGGGCAAGAACGGGATTGACCCCAAGGATTGATTCCAACTGCCATGGATTCAGCGATTTGAGCTGACCTGCCAGCTGTGCGGCGTCCCTTAGGAATACGGGCTGGGATAAGGGGAGGGAAGCATTTTTCTCCATCCAGCCGGACAGTTCCTCCGGTTCCGCCATATTCTTGGCCGGCGATAAAATAAAAATCATATTTGGTTCTCCTGTTATACCGCTGGCGCGCCGGCAGGTTCGGCGGTGTACTGATTTCCCTGAGGATTGACGCCAGTAATCACCACTTCCATAGGCTTACCCGCATAGAAGGAAGAATCCTTTGAGAGCAGCTTTTTAGGGATAGTAACCACAACGCCCCGATACATCCCTTGCAGACCCTTATTCTTTTTGCGGGCCGAAACAGCAGGCAGTGTAATTCGTTGGCCGATCATGCTTTGGACAACTACCCCAGTCGGGGGGAGGGAACGTTTCTCCGACAATTGGGAGTGAAGAACCTCCAGAGCTGTGCGGACAACATTGGACTCCTTTTGAAGGATCCTTTTGGCTGGGAGCCTTTTGACGGATTCTTCTGCTGGGGAGAGCTGTTGCTTTCCATCTGTTTTTCCCTTCCGGCCAGGCTTTTTGGCAGCAGATGCCTGCGGCTTGGTTTCCGTTTCCACAGGAGACAGCTTTTTCTTGGCAGGCGCCCGTTTTCCACCGGCTGACTCCTTAGACGAAACTGAGACCGGAGGCTTGCAGGAGGGTTTTGGCTCCGGTTGGGGCTGAGGCAGGGAGGCAGTACGAGCGGAAGGTGCTGACTCTGTACTCTCGCTCTCTATGACCAAACGGGTTTCCAGGCCCATGGTAATGATCCTGGGGGAAAGCCAGTCGCTTTCCGGCTTGCTGATCAGGCGGGCGTTGGTGTATGCCATGTCCAGATCCAGGATGGTATGGCCCTCCAGATTGCCATTGGGATACCGCTCTACAACCAAGGCCACATCTGCCTGGCTGCCGGGGGAAAGGGCCAAGGGCAGCAGCCAGGAAATGGCGTTGCGCGCCGGAAAATAGACCGGGATTGCCGTTTTATAATTCCATATGACCCGGCGCATAGCTGCATCCAAAGCCCGCTCCATCAGCACCTTGATTCTCAGAAATAGTTCGTCGTCGATGAGCTGGTCGATATTCTCCCAAATCTCCTCCAGATCATCCTTGGAGGAGGTATTCGCAGCCTTTTCCAGCAGCTCTAAAATACTGTGATAGCCGAAACAGGCACTGCGCAGGAAGGAGAAGGGAAAACGGCTGAGGTTGTCGTGGATAATGTGGCTGTAATCCACATAGGGCAGCTGAGAGGAAAGGGGAAGATCGTAATTGATTTCATAGATCAGCTCAGAAGTATTGGTGAAAAAACGTGCCGGACGGGGCACAGGATTAAACTGTCGGAGCAGCTCTTTGCCCAATCCCTGTTCTCCAGCGATGCAGAAACCCTTTAAATTCCATATTTTTCCATATACAGGTGGAATGCGGTCAAATACGGCGTAAATAAATTCATACTTGTTATTCACCAGGCCGGTGTTAAAAGCGGCCATCTGCTTATCCGTGCTGTAGCAGATGCACTGATCCAGCCAAAGTTTATAAAATACATATCGAAGATAGTTTCCAAGTATGGGGTAACGGGTATCTTCATTCTGTCCAAAGTACCACCGTTCCTCCGAGTGGGTCAGCTTTCCCAGTTCAGACAGGGCGCCAAAGTAATCGTGAGACTCCCCTAAACGTATGACCGCCCAGTTCCGAAGCCACTCTCCCTCTGGGATTCCTGCAAACTGGCCGTTTCGCTGGAATTCGCTGTAAGAAATAAACCGTTCTGCATACCACGGGGACTTGGCGGAACGCCTTTGATTGCGCACGCACAGCAGCAAAAGGACGTCGCCGGAGTCCATGGAAAAGCAAGTTTTGAACAACATGCGGTCCGCCGTTCGGGAATTTGCCTGGGAAGGGCCCTGAAGCCAGATAAAGTCGCTGTCCTTTGCAGTGAGATAGGATCTGCTCATGGCGCTCCACGGGGGAACAGCCTCATCGTTATAGCCGCACTTGGAAAAATCCTCTGATTCGTACAAATAGCTGCCAAGATACACCAGGTCATAGAGACTGGGATATCGTTTCAGCAGCGAATGTGACACAATGAACCACCTCCTTTGTATTGTAAAAATGGAACACCCCGTCTCAGACGGAGTGTCCTTCCACCTATCTCTTATTTTACCACAAAAACCCCATGGGTTCAATTCTATCTGAAAAATTGATTGCAAAATTGATGGAAGCTCTGGGACAGAAATGACATTTGGAGAGTATAACCTCTTTTTTCTGAAAAAAGCAATGGACAAAAACAGGGCAGCGGGTTAAAATGGAGGAGACAAATCAAAATAAATGCGAGGTATTAGAATATGTATGAGCTGATACAGGCAGGGGAACAGACCTATTATATCCAATGCCCGGCGAAAATCGGAATTTATCGGCCAAGGGGCCAGGAGGTTTATCTGATCGACAGCGGCGGTGATAAGGACGCTGGCCGGAGGGTGAAGAAGATTCTGGATCAGAACGGCTGGATCCTGAAGGGCATTCTCAACACCCATTCCAACGCCGACCACATTGGCGGGAATCGCTACTTGCAGCAGCAATACCGATGCAGAGTATTTGCGGAGGGGATAGAGGGGGCGTTTACCCGGAACCCTGTTCTGGAGCCGTCTTTTTTGTATGGGGGATTTCCCTTTCAGGAGCTGCGGCATAAATTCCTGATGGCGGCAGAAAGCGATGTAAGTGGGTTTGGCAGCAGTGATTTTCCCGAAGGGATAGAGGTTGTACCTCTGCCAGGGCATTTCTTCGATATGGTCGGATTCCGCACGCCCGACGATGTTGTCTTTCTGGCTGACTGCCTAAGCAGCTCCGCGACGCTGGAAAAATATCAGCTTTCCTTTATTTATGATGTGGCGGCGTATCTGAAAACCCTGGATATGGTGAGGGGGATGGAGGCCAAGCTGTTTATTCCCTCCCATGCGGAGGCTGTGGAGGATATCATTCCTTTGGCAGAAATAAACCAGAAAAAAGTCTATGAAATTGCAGAGCAGATAAAAACGATCTGCAAAGACCCCCTTTCCTTTGACGTGATTCTCCAGAAGGTGTTTGACGTTTATGGATTGACCATGTCATATGAGCAATATGTCCTGATTGGAAGCACCCTGCGGTCCTATCTGGCATGGATGAAGGATGCAGGGGAGATGGAGAGCTTCTTTGAAGGGAACATGCTTTTGTGGAGAAGCGGTGTTTAGCATGGATGAACCATGAAAGGCCCGTTTGTCCTGCAGGAATCTTCATCATAATGTATGCGCTGTTGTCGACGAAGGAGAAAGCGTAAAATGGAGGTATGAGGCACGGCGAAAAATATAAAATTGATTTTTCTTGGCATCGCTGTTATTTGGCCTTTGCTCAATACTCCTAGGTGGGCTTACCGGTACGCCAACCTTCCATAATGGTGTTTATGAATTGCTGGGGGTTGTCTGCCCGGTTGTCGGGCTTGTATTTGTGGTTTGGGGATTTTTTCGGAAAGAGGATTGATGGATGAATCCATCTGGAATGGAATAAGAAATACTGTCAAACAGGGGAGAAAGCTATGGATAATTTATTGAAAGCAGTAAAGGACGGCTGGAACAAAACCGCTGATTCAGGATGGTACCAATCGCTCCGAACAGATGAAAAAATTGCAGGACTGGTGAAAGAACCGGAAACTGCTTTCCATCCTGCGGTAATCGGCTTAATCAAAAAGCATCTCCCTGATTTACATGGCCGGGAAATGCTGCTTCCATCAAGCGGCGACAACCTTGCCGCTTTTGCCTTTGCCCTAATGGGGGCAAGGGTTACGTCTTCGGACATAAGCGAAAAGCAGTTAGAACATGCGCAGAAAATTGCAGATAAACTGCATCTTGCGATTTCCTTTA
>CATJCP010000197.1 GCA_949737515.1 uncultured Oscillospiraceae bacterium
GCCGTTCTTGACCACCATGCTGTCCATATCAAACTTCACGCCGCGGCGGGAAAGATGATAGATAGCCCGGTCAATGTTGTTGCAGGCAACGGCGATATGCCCGTTCTTGCCGCGGCCCTTTTTCTTCATGATCTCAAATTCCTTGTTGCCCACAAAGATGCTGGAGTTGCCCACGGCAACCTTTTTGTTGAGCAGGCTGGAGAGCATATTGGCAGTGGCCATAGCCTCTTCCTCGTTCTCGCTGTTGATGCCGATATGGGCCAGCTCCAGGCCCAGCATAACATCTACGGCCTCTTTGCTCATGGCAGTGATCTTGTCCCATTCCTTGGCCTTGATCACATCGCTCTTGCACATCCAGGTGCCGCCCACGGCGATAATGGCGTCAAAGCCCAGGTAATCGTTGACGTTCTTGGCGTTTACGCCGCCGGTGCACATCCATTTCATGGTGTTCAGGGGGGCTGCCAGGTTTTTCAGCATGGCGACGCCGCCGTTGGCCTCCGCCGGGAAGAATTTGACAATGTCAAGGCCAAGGTTCAGGGCCTGGGACATTTCCCCTGCTGTGGCGGTCCCGGGCATCATCAGGCCGCCCTTATCGGTGACGTGCTTAGCAATATTGGGATCAAATCCAGGGCTTACGATAAAGGAAGCGCCGGCGTCCATAGCGCGGTCCGCCTGATCCTTGGTCAGGACGGTTCCAGCGCCGAGAAGCATCTCAGGCATTTCCGCATGGATCTTGCGGATGCATTCCTCCGCACAGGCGGTGCGGAAGGTCACTTCGGCAGCGGGAAGCCCGCCGTCGGCCAACGCCTTACACAGGGGCAGAGCCTCGTCTACGCTGTTGAAGGCAATGACAGGGACGATACCGATCTGGTATACCTTTTCGACAATTGCATTCATTTTGATTCACCTCATTTAACCAAATTCGGATATTGGCAGGGACGCAGCGCAGAAAACACGCTTCCCCGCGCCTTGGCCCAATTCCTATTTACATGATACCAAGTTCCATGAAAATATGCAAGTTTTTCCGGACCCTGGAGAAAAATTTTTAGCGCTTGGTATTCCGGGCGTTGAAACCACTACAGCATGACCCCGTCCTTAAAGATGGCGATCTCCCGGAAGTCGTGCTTTTCGTTGTTGGTCTGGACCTCGCCGTTTGCCAGGCGGAGGATATAGTCAAAGAAATCCTTGGACACCTCATCCATGGTCTTCCCCTCCACCAGGACGCCAGCGTTAAAATCGATCCAGGACTTTTTCTTTTCCGCCAAGGCGGAGTTGGTGGAAACCTTCACCGTAGGCGCCGGGGCCCCGAAGGGGGTTCCCCTGCCTGTGGTAAACAGTACGATATGAGCCCCCGCAGAGGTCAGGGCAGTGGCGGCAACCAGATCGTTCCCCGGGCCTTTCAGCAGGTTCAGGCCCTTCTTGGTCACAGTGTCTCCATAATCCAGCACATCCACCACAGCGGAGCTTCCGCCCTTTTGGGTGCAGCCGAGGGATTTATCCTCCAGTGTAGAGATTCCGCCAGCCTTGTTGCCAGGGGACGGGTTTTCATAGACCACCTGATCATGGCGGATAAAGTATTCCTTAAAGCCGTTGACCAGATTGACGGTCTTCTGGAAAACCTCTTCGTCCACAGCCCGGTTCATGAGAATGGTCTCTGCACCGAACATCTCCGGCACCTCGGTGAGGAGGGTGGTCCCGCCCTGTTCAATGAGCATATCGGAGAAGCGGCCCACCAGAGGGTTGCCGGTTATGCCGGACAGCCCGTCAGAACCGCCGCATTTGAGGCCGACAATCAGGTTGGAGACCTCTACCGGCTGGCGCTTAAAGGAAGCTGCGTATTTCATCAGCCCCTCCACAATCTTCACGCCCTCGGCGATCTCATCGTCCACAGTCTGGGAGATGAGGAATTTTACCCGGTTGGGGTCATACTGCCCAATAGCCGCTGTAAATTGTTCAATGGTGTTGTTCTCGCACCCCAGGCCCAGCACCAGGACCCCCGCCGCGTTGGGGTGGCGCACCAGCCCCGCCAACAGCTTCTGGGTGTTTTTGTGGTCCTCCCCCATCTGGGAGCAGCCAAAGGGATGGACAAAGGCATGAACCCCGTCCACGCCGTCGGCCAGCTTTTCGTTGGCCAGCTTGGCGATGAGCTCTGCGGGGCGGTTGACACAGCCCACTGTGGGGATGATCCAGATCTCGTTGCGTATGCCCACCTTGCCGTCGGAGCGGACATAGCCGTTAAACTTGGCAGGGTCTTTGCGGGCGCTGGGGGTATCCACCTTGTTATAATGGTATTCCAGCAGCTCCCCAAGGCCGGTTTTCAGGTTATGGGTATGCACCCAGCTGCCCTTGGGGATATCAGCCTGGGCATTACCGATGCTGAAGCCGTACTTAATGACAGGGGATCCAGCCTTGATATCCGAAATGGCCACCTTATGCCCCCGCTTCACCTCTTCCAGGAAGGTGATCTCAACGCCATCCACTGTTTTGACGCTCCCCTTGGAGATATCTGCCAGGGCAACGGCCACATTATCGCCGGGATTGATGCGGATTAGCTCCATACCAGTTGTACTCCTTCATTCGTAGATTGAGGGGCTGGAGGGCTTCCGGCCCCTCGGTATTGCTTTCCGGTTCCCAGCCGGGAAATCATTTTACAGTTTCGGAAATGGCAGCCTTCATGCCAATCTTTTGGATCCTTACAATATCCTTTGCCACTTCCTCCGCAAATCCGGGGATTGTTGTCAAATCCATGCCCCAGAAATCCTGGTTGGAGGCAAACTTGGTGACATATTCCACCGTGTCGCGGTTTTCCTCGTAAGCTGCAGTGTTCTCCTTGCAGAACTCCAGAATGGCGGCGTCATCCAGGATCTGATATTCCTGTCCGTCCCGATGGCCGATGAGAGCCTTGTCGCGGATCTCGGTTCCCTGGTAGAAGCACATCAGGGCCGCGAAGGAGAAGGCCAGATGTGTGGGAACCTTCCCTTCCTTCTTCACATAATCAATGACAGAGGGCAGGACGCGGGCTCTCCACTTAGAGACAGAGTTTAAAGCAATGGCCAGCAGGGAATGGTCGATGAAGGGGTTCTGGAACCGCTCGGTGACAGAGGCGGCAAACTCCTTCAGCTCGTCCTTGGGCAGGGTGAGGGTGGGGATAATTTCGTCAAAGAGGCATTTATCCATAAAGCCCTTGATCTCGCTGTCCTCCATGCACTCCCGAACAATATTCTTGCCCGCCAGGTAAGCGCCCAGCACCATAGAAGTATGGGCGCCGTTAAGGATGCGCAGCTTCCTTTCATGATAGGGCTTTTCGTTGTCGGTAAAGACGACAGGCAGGCCCGCCTTGTCCAGGGGGAATTCGCCGGAGATGTCCTTATCCGTTTCAATGACCCACAGGGCAAAGGGCTCGCAGGTATCCAGAAGGTTGTCCCGATAGCCGATCTCCTCCCAGATTTCAGGGGCCTTGTCCCTGGGATAGCCGGTTACAATACGGTCAACCAAGGTACTGGCAAAGGTGCAGGAGTCCTTCAGCCACTCCACAAATTCGCCGCCCAGCTTCCAGTTTTCCGCCTGCTGGAACACGCATTTTTTCAGTTCATGGCCATTGCCCTCAATGAGCTCGCAGGGGATGATGATCATGCCCTTGGAGGTATCCCCATTAAATGCCTTAAACCGGGCATAGAGGAACTGGGTGAGCTTTCCTGGATAGGTATGGGCGGGGGTATATTCGAATTGATCGGTTTCATCATAAACGATGCCTGCCTCGGTGGTGTTGGAGACCACAAAGCGCATATCCGGGTTTTTGGCGCATTCCATAAAGGCTTCGTACTCGGTGTAACAGTCAATAGCGCGGGAAACGGAGGTGATCACCCGGTAATCCTTCACCACTTCGCCGTTCATCCGGCCGCGGTGGGACAGGGTGTACAGGCAGTCCTGCTCCTTAAACATCTGCAGGCTGCCAAACTCAATGGGTTTGACAATGACGACGCTGCCGTCAAACACTCCCTTTTCGTTGGCCACGTCGATCATATAATCGACAAAGGCGCGCAGGAAGTTGCCCTCGCCAAACTGGATGACCTTCTCAGGATGTTTTTTGGTTCCTTCTCTGGTGAGTTTCAAATTGCTCATTTTCCTTACCTCCATACAAGCTTACTGGCGGGCCGGGGAACAGCCCCCACCGCGCCTGATTCATGGTGTGGTCGTCCCTTGGACAACTCTCTGTGCTGTTCTAGCCGTAATGTAAGGGCTTACATATATTCTATCCGATTTCTCCCGCAATGTCAATAAAATATTGGCAAATATTCCATAAATTTTTATCTTTTCGATAAAACGGATTGAATTCTTTGCAAATTTATTATATAATGGACGATGTAAGCACTTAACCAACAGCAGAACAGAAGAAAAAAGGAGGTGCAGCCCATTGAATATCTACGACATTGCCTCTCAGGCGGAGGTTTCCATCGCCACGGTTTCCCGGGTTCTCAACGGCAAGGGAAATGTCAGTGAAAAGACCAGGGAGCGTGTTCTCCAGGTCATTGAAGAACTGGGCTATACCCCCAACATCTTTGCCAGAGGCCTGGGGCTTAACTCCATCAAAATGGTGGGAATCCTCTGTTCGGATGTTTCGGACATTTACTACGC
>CATJCP010000198.1 GCA_949737515.1 uncultured Oscillospiraceae bacterium
CCTCCAGGGTGGCAATCCGTTTCATTTCGTTTTGGCGTACCCTGGAGGCAGGCACCCCTGTCCAGATTTCAATTACTGCCGCCAGGTCGTCCAGGGTAATGGGCCGGTCAACTGCCTCTCGCTGGAGCTCCTCCGCGCGGCTTTCACAGCGGAGCTCTTCCGCCCGCAGCCGGGCCAATTTTTCATAGTCCACATTTTGCTCTGCCTGGGTGGCCTGTATCTGGTCGCTGAGCCGCTGAATTCTGCCTTGTATTGTGTCGTACTCCGCAAGGGAGGCGTTGTTCAGCGTCGCATAGGAGCAGGCCTCGTCCATCAGGTCAATGGCCTTGTCCGGGAGGAAGCGGTCTGTGATGTACCGCTCCGAAAGGCGGACCGCCATCTCTGCAGTCTCATCAGGGATCAGAACCCGGTGAAACTGCTCGTAATACTTCCGGATGCCCTTCAAAACCTCTATGGTGTCGGAGATCGTTGGCTCCTCCACCGTCACAGGCTGAAAGCGGCGTTCCAGCGCCGCGTCCTTTTCAATATATTTCCGGTATTCGGAGAAGGTAGTGGCCCCCACGACCTGTATCTCCCCCCTGGACAGGGCGGGCTTTAAGATGTTGGCCGCATTCATGGAGCCTTCCGAATCGCCGGCCCCCACCAGGTTGTGAACCTCGTCAATAAACAGGATAATGTTCCCTTCCCGCTTCACCTCGTCCACCAGGCCTTTAACCCGGCTTTCAAACTGCCCCCGGAACTGGGTCCCTGCCACCAGGGCGGCCAGGTCCAGCAGGAAAACCTCCTTTTCCGCCAAGCTGGCCGGGGCCTTGCCCTCGGCGATCTTCAGGGCCAGCCCCTCCACAATAGCGGTTTTTCCCACCCCGGGCTCGCCGATGAGGCAGGGGTTATTTTTGGTACGGCGGCCCAGAATCTGGAGGAGGCGTCCAGTCTCCCGTTCCCGTCCCACAATGCTGTCCAAACGCCCATACCTGGCCTTTTCGGTCAGATTTTCGCAGAAGTTATCCAGGTACTTCCGGCGGGAGCGCTTTTTGGAACGTTCTTCCGCCTGGGACGGCTGCTGGCCGCGGGGCCAGGCAGCAGACTCCCTCCCTTCCCCCTTTTCAGCGGGAAGGGCCCCAGAGGACTGCCCGGCGCTGTTTTCCGGCGCCTTACTGTCTCGAGGCTTGCCGCCGAACAGCTGCTGCAAAAACGGGAAGGGCTGGGCCTGGGCACCGCCCATTTCAAAGCTGCCCCCCATGTCGTTCTGCATCCCGTCCAGGGCCTCCTCCACCTGTTCTCCCATAGCCTCAATTTCGTCGTCTGTAATGCCCATCTTTTCCATCATCTCGTTGACAGGCTGGATCCCCAGCTCTTTGGCACACTTCAGGCACAAGCCCTCGTTGACGGTTTTATCTCCCTCGAGCCGGGTCATAAAAACCACTGCCATCCTCTTTTTACAGCGGCTGCATACAAAGTTCATTCTGCAACTTCACCTCAATTTTTTGTTGTCCCGGTGATCCCAGTGCTCCACCAGGGAGGGGCCTGTTTCAGCCGCCTCTATTTTTAAACGTCTCTCAGACATAAAATGCAACAGAACAGATAAGGTTATTATACCTCGTTTCTGTGAAAATTTCATGTCCACAATGTGTACTATCATAAAAAACGGTCTGGGCAGGCAGCAACGCCCGCTATCTCAAAAGGGGATTGTACTGATACAGCTTGCTCAGGATATTGGTGGCCCAAAGGGTGTCGCTGCACAGCCAAGGGATCGAATCATTGGTAAGCGCAAAAAATAGGTGGAGCGCAGTGGTAAAGGCAAACACCAGGAGGATGACCTCTACAAAGCCCACCACTCCGCCCAAAAGGCTGTTGGCAGTGCCGATAACAGGCAGGCGGCGTATCTCCCTCAGCAGCCTGGAACAAACATGGACAATAAAAAGCATCAGTGAGAACAGCAGCAGGAAGATCACCCAGCGAATCAGCCCCACCACACTGGGGCCGATGATGGAATCAGTAAAAGCCTCAGCAAGGCCCGCCGCAGAAGTCCCAATCCCTGTCAGGCGCTGGGAGATCTCATCCAGTTCAAAGGAAAGGGCGTTGGTCAGCACGGCAGGCAGCTCCTCAATGATCTGTTCCAGGTTTTCGGCCACATCTTCCACCGAAAAATACTGGTTCATGATCGAAGAGACCTTTTTCAGGACCCTGTCCCGGAGAAATTTGTCATAGGCCCACTGGGCGGAGATTCCGGACAAGATCCAGGAGGCGATCAGCGAGACGACATATCCCACCAAATCCACCACAGCCGCCACAAAGCCCTTTCGGGCAGCGGTAAAAACGATCAGAAAAACGGCGGCCATAAGGGCCACATCCAAAATCAACGGCATAGCTTCTTCCAAATTGTTCACATCCCCTTTTGATTTGATACGAATTCTATGTAATCTCTGTCAATACATGTTGGTTTGTTCCATTGATCCCTTCATCAGCCCATCAAAGGTCATATAATAGACCCCACTATTTTCCCCGGGGACGAAATCGATCATATTCAGCACTGGCAGAAATGCCCGAACAGCCCCGTCTTCCCCAAACTGATACAGGCCTCTTTCATTATAAATATACAGGCTGCTTCCGGCAGTTTTCAGCTGCTTGACCGGGTAGCTCATGGTAAAGGAGCCACTCTCCTCCCCCCGCATATTGTACAGAACAATCCGGCAGCTCTTGGTGTTGCTGTAATCCCCCAGGGCGATGGCAGTATACCGGTCCATCTGGTCCCCATAGGCCGACACTGTCTCCCCGCCAAAGTCCACTGTACCCGCCAGCTTGCCTGCGCCGTTGATAATATACAGGCTGCGGTCAGTCAAAAGGGTCAGGCTGCCGTTATACCGGTACTGGAGGGAAATGGTAATCTCTCCAGGGAAATCAAAAGAGGCCACTGGCTCCTCCCGGTCAAACCGATAGAGGAACAGGTGGGTGTGCAGCTCCCCATTCTGGGCAGAAACAGCTGTAAAGGCCATTTCACGCCCTGTATCCTCCAATTCCAGGTTTGTGACGATCTTATCTGCCGAGGTCCACTGGAATACCATATTTCGCTCTTTGGAATAAACCTGTATGTCAGAAAGGTACTGGCTGGAGCCGCTTGCAATGGCAAAAACGCCGTTCTCCACCATATCCGCACCGTAAATCGGGAACTCCAGGGTTTGGCTTTCCAGCTCTCTGGCGCCGCTGTAAAGCTTCCAGGTCCTTCCTCCAAAGTCATAAAGCAGGATTCGGTCCCCTCCAAAAACCGCCCGAGGATTGGGAAGCCGGTGGGGTATCTCAACATCAATTCCCCCGCCTTGGTTCACCACCGTCAGCTTAGAACTGTTGAGCACTCCCATCCTCCTGTCGCTGAGGGACTGGAGGGAGAGCACATCTTTCCCTACAAACTCCACGGGAAATCCGGCCCCCTCCTGGCGCGCGGTATTTCCCAGCACAGTTGTCTGAAGAAATTCCTGAAATCCCTCTGAGGAGGCAGTATAAAGGGCAAGGACGACAACGGCGGCAGCGGCCAGCGCCGCCAGAAGGTTTTTCCTTCGCTGCCTGGATTTGCGGCGGCGCTGCAAATCCGTTATTTGGGTCAGTTGGGCCATTTAGCGCTCCTTCCTTATATCAGCATATCACCAACCAGCCGCTCCGGATATGGCGCCGGGATCTCCTCTATCCCG
>CATJCP010000199.1 GCA_949737515.1 uncultured Oscillospiraceae bacterium
AAGAGGAAAGGCTTTCCATGTAACGCCGCTGTCCGTCAGCGTAAAGGGTGTCGAAGGCCAGGGAGGATTTCCCTGACCCGGACAGCCCTGTAAACACAATGAATTTGTCGCGGGGCAGCTCCAGGGAAATGTTTTTCAGGTTGTGCTCCCGCGCCCCGCGTATAATGATCTTATCCTTTGCCATGAACTCAGCGCCCTCACTTTCAGCTTTCCTTTAATTTTTTTATCTTATCCCGCAGATAGGCTGCGTGTTCAAATTCCAACAGCTTGGCCGCGTTTTTCATTTCCAGCGTCCATTGAGCAATCTGGGCTTCTTTTTCCTTGGCGGTCATCCGCTTAGCAGGCTTGCCCTTTTTGGATTTTCCCTTTCCATCGTCAGATTTGACCGAGATTTCCAACACGTCCCGCACGTTTTTGATAATGGTTTTGGGGACAATCCCATGCTCCCGGTTGTAGGCCTGCTGGATTTCCCGGCGGCGGTAGGTCTCGGAGATGGCCCGCTCCATGGAATCTGTCACCTGGTCGGCGTACATAATGACTGTGCCGCCGGCGTTTCGGGCGGCGCGCCCAATGGTCTGTATCAGGGAGGTCTCCGAACGGAGGAAGCCCTCTTTATCCGCATCCAGAATGGCCACCAGGGATACCTCTGGGATATCCAGCCCCTCGCGGAGCAGGTTGATGCCCACCAGCACGTCGAATTCTCCCAGCCGCAGGTCCCGGATGATCTCCATCCGCTCAATGGTGTCGATATCGTGGTGCATATACCGGACCCGAGCCCCCATATTTTCCAGATAAGCAGTTAGGTCCTCAGCCATCTTTTTGGTCAGGGTAGTGACCAGAACCCGTTCCCCCCGTTCGGCCCGCAGATTGATTTCAGAGAGGAGGTCGTCAATCTGCCCGGCGATGGGCTTGACCACAATCTCCGGGTCCACCAGGCCTGTGGGACGGATAACCTGCTCCACCATCTGGGCACTGTGTTCCCGTTCAAAAGGACCGGGGGTTGCACTGACAAAGATCATCTGATTCAGCTTGCCGTAAAATTCATCGAAATTTAAGGGACGGTTGTCCAGGGCAGAGGGAAGGCGGAATCCATAATCAATCAGGTTCTGCTTCCTGGCCCGGTCTCCGGCGAACATTCCCCGGACTTGGGACAGGGTGACGTGGGACTCGTCCACAAACAGCAGGAAGTCGTCGGGAAAGTAATCCAACAGGGTGTAAGGGCAGCTTCCCTCCTCACGGCCGGACAGCACCCTGGAATAGTTTTCAATGCCCTTGCAGAAGCCGATCTCGGTGAGCATTTCCAGGTCGTAGTTGGTCCGCTCCTGGATGCGCTGGGCTTCGATGAGTTTGCCGTTTTCCTTGAAAAATTCCGCCCGCTTTTCCATCTCCCGGCGGATATCTTCAATGGCTCCGTGCATCTTTTCCTGGGGAACGATGTAGTGGGAGGCAGGGTAAATGGCCGCATGGCTGACCACAGACTTGACTTCCCCAGTGAGGGGATTG
>CATJCP010000200.1 GCA_949737515.1 uncultured Oscillospiraceae bacterium
ATCGCTGCTTCTGGAATGTCTATCTGGCAGTTCTTTACAGTTGTGCCGGATTTCCGCTCTACTGGTGTTCGGGATGGCAAGAGGGCTTTTGACTGGCCGGTGATTATCCGCGCGGTCAATACTGTGGACGCTATGACTGCCACAGTCCCAGAGATTCCGTGGGTAGTGCTGCAAAAGGTTACTGCTCGAATTCTAGCGGAGGTTCCGGGGGTGTGTCGGGTTCTCTATGACTTGACGCCAAAGCCTGTTGGAACTATTGAGTGGGAATAAACACGAAACGTCTGCAAAATTCGCCCAGCTGAATGACAAATTAGCTGGGCGGATTTTTTCTTTCCTTTTTATAGCGATTTCATCTTTCCTGCATAATCAAGCACGGTTAGTTAAAATTTGGTATCCAGGATATACATCAGGATGCAGGTTATCTAGACCGGAGCAAAAACGATTGCTGATTTTAATCCCAGCCCCCTCTGTTACTCGTTTCCTATTGCCTGAAAGACTTCCTCATGGAGCAATCTCTTGACAGGTATTATCATATACGATAACATTAGAGCGGGAAATAGCGGTAAGGACACCATCAATATCAGATACTCTATTTTAAGGAAGGAAATAAGATGAACTATTCGAATCTAAGTGATATTGAATTTGAATATCTTTGCAAAGATGTTATGTCCAGAAGGCTCTCTAAGCGCTTGGAACGTTTTGCTCCAGGCCGTGATGGCGGGATTGATCTTACAGATAATGCTTATGCACGAAATGTTATTGTGCAGGTAAGGCATTATATAAAAACAGATATATCGGGATTGATGAGGTCCCTCGAAAAAGAAGTTCTGAAAGTAGAGGAGCAGTCTCCTCAGCAATATTATGTATGCTGTTCAAAGGCCCTTACTCCAGATAACAAAAAACAAATATATATGATGTTCTCAAAATTTATGGATTCTACCGAAAACATCATCTCTGCGTTGGAGCTTGACGAGTTTTTAGAAGCATCTGAGAATGTTGATGTTTTGCGCAAGCACTTCAAATTATGGTTGGACTCAACAAATATTTTAACAGACATCTTGACCAATGATATTTTTTTAGACGCTGAGACGCTGCTGTCCAATATTGAAGACGAAATAAAACTCTTTGTAAGGACGCGAGCGTTTGATGAAGCTATCGCATGTCTTGAGAAGAGAAGCGTTCTTATTATTGTTGGGAATCCAGGAGTAGGCAAAACAGTTACTTCAAAAATGTTGGTGCTAAATTATGCATCACAGGGATATAGGGTTCGATACACTACAGATGGTTCAGATTTGAAATCTTTGAAAAAATCTCTTTCTCAATCTCCCAAGGCCAAGGAGGTTATTTTACTTGATGATTGTTTTGGACAAGCATATTTTAATATGAAGGAAACACAAGAGAATGAATTGCTCGCTCTTATAAGACACGTCAATATCAACACCAATAAGCTGTTGATCATGAATTCCAGAATATCCATCTACCACGAAGCGGAGGATCGCACACCCAATCTGGTGAAGAGCTTAGAGCGAAAAGAGTACCGCGCTTACGTTTTGGATATGGATACAACTTCGATAGAGGAGAAGGCAAAAATTTTTTATAACCATCTGTATTTTTACGATGTTCCCAAAACGTATTTTGAAGCTATAAAAAAGAGCAGAAATTATCAAAAAATTGTAAAGCACAAAAATTATAATCCTCGAATTATAGAGTTTATCTCTTCACCCCGGCAATGCAAACAGGTATCTTCTAACCAGTATTTTGATTTTATAATGGGTTGTTTAGAGAATCCGCAGCAGATATGGAAAAATGAATATGAGAGGCGTTTGGCGGAATCGGACAGGCTCTTGTTGACCACACTGTATTCATTGTCTAATACTCCAGTGCCATTGTCTATGGTAAGGCAGTGCTTCCAATACAGAGTTTCCAAAACGCCCAACTTGGATCCAAGTATCAATCACTTTGAACAGGCTTTGAATCGTTTAGCTGGTTCTATGGTGAATATTTTGGACAATAGAGGAATTAAGATGCTAAGCGTTGCGAATCCATCGGTAAATGATTTTTTGAGAGCCCATTTGTTGGAGAACGTCCCTGAACGTCAAGCAATACTTGCAGCTTGTAAAAGTGTACGGCAGTTAAAGCGTTTTTTGGATGACGGTTCATACCGGACTTGTGTTTCAGAGCTGTTTAAGGACCATTCGATTTTGTCTTTTGCATTTGAAGACAAAAGACCAAAGAGTGGATTTATTGCTTCTTGGTGCGCGCTAAATCAAATATGTGATTCGTCTTATATGCCATACATAGAGGATTATATTTTCGACATTCGTGATATCGATATGTACGAAGCAGAGCGGGCCAGTATCTCAGATATTTTAGACGGTCTGTTCCAAGAGAAAATGTGTTCATTTTACAGATTGAATCGTGTAATCTGCGATATGTCCAAATTCTTTGCAGCACTTGAAAATCTCCAATTGGAAGAAATCGTTGAAGTGATAAAACATGTTGACTGGATTTTTGGAGGAGAGGACCGAAAAATCTATATTGAAATGGCGCAGGAAATTTTACAGGAAAGCATTGATTTCTACTGTTGTGATATTCCGGCAGATACGTATAATGGAAGTATTTCTAACATTGTTGAAGAGTTTTACTATGAAGAAGAGGATGGAGGGCATTTTGATGCTGATTCCGCAGCAGCCTTACTGGAAGAGATAATGATAGATAACGTCTCTGGCGAATTGTATGAAATACTGACGGATCTCCCTGACGATATAAATCCAGGAAATATACTGTATACGGAAGCTACTATTACCATTGAGGGGGCAGATTCTGTTATCATGGATTATGTGCGTGACGACTACGATGATGATTACCACGCATATGGAGGAGATCAGTTTATGGATGACAGAATTCTGGATGATATCTTTAATCGTTAAAGGCAGCTAGCCTTTTCCCACAGATCACGGCACTTTAAATCGATCTCACCAGCTTCTGTTATCAGGTCATACAGCCTTTCTGCCTCTATACCGTCCATACCGATCAGAAACAACGCCCTGCAGGAAAAATCTGTGATCCCGCTGTCTGTGAATCCCTTCTGTGCCCCTTGGCAGGCATAGACTGCCATACAGTGTATTCCATAGAAGAGCATTACTTTCAATGAACGGATCTCCGGTTTGGCAAAAAGCAGGCTGTCCATATCAAAATCGCTGGTTCTGCCGCAGGGGGAGGTGCAGGCAAAGCAATCCGGCGCCAACTTTCGTTTTTCGTCTGTAACTTGGAGGAACAGCTGGGTCAGCCTTTCCCGACCGCATCCGGCGGAGAAAACAGCCGAAAGCCCGTCTAAAAGGCATTCAGCGCCGGAATGGGAAAAGGCGTTCCCGCATCCATCTGCTGCACGGGCAAGACCAATGAGAGCGCCTGCCAGCTGGTTTTGCAGTTTGACAAGGGAGCCTGAGGTGTATTCTTCTTTTCTGCTGCCCATATCCTACCTCCGTCAGTTGATCCTGTTCCCGCTGGTGGAGATAACGCAAACGTTTATAGGGAGCTCTTTCCCGCTTGCCAGCAGAGCCCGTTTGACGGCGTTTTCCATGCCCTTGCAGCAGGGAACCTCCATGCGCGCAACGGTCACGCTTTTGATATCGTTGCTTGCGATGATTCCCGCCAACTTCTCGGAATAGTCCACTTGGTCCAGCTTGGGACAGCCGATCAGCGTGACCCTCCCATGGATAAAGTCGCTGTGAAAATTCCCATAAGCGTACGCGGTGCAGTCCGCCGCAATTAACAGGTCAGCCCCCTCAAAATATGGAGAGCGAATTGGAGCCAGCTTGATTTGTACCGGCCACTGGGCAAGCTGGCTTTTTACAGGGGAGGCCGTTTCATCCTTATCTTGCAGGATAGACTGGGAACGGGACCCGGGACATCCCAAGGAGGCTTTTTTCTCCTGGGCAGCCTTCACCGCCGCCTGGTCGTAAGCGGGGGCCTCCCGTTCCTCAAAGGAAATCGCGCCAGTGGGGCAGGCTGGAAGACAATCCCCCAATCCGTCGCAGTAGTTCTCCTTGGCAAGCCTGGCCTTGCCGTTTGACATCTCAATAGCTCCTTCGTGACAGGCCGCCGCGCAAGCCCCACAGCCGTTGCACTTTTCTTCCTCAATGTGGATGATTCTTCGGATCATCGTTTTCCTCCCTCTAAAAATGTAGGCGTCTATTATTTATTATTTGAGTGAGAATTGTTTCCATATCGTCTATAGCTGTGCTGTTGACTTATTATAGATAAGTATAGTACAATAAAACAAAAGTGTCAAACCGTTTTGAGGCCTAGGAAGTGTGGAAGAGAGGTCCATAAAATGCGGCAGAGGGATATCAAAATCATCCCTTTACTTTTACGCTTCACAATGATAAAATAGGGTTATAGAAGAGACAACTGGCAAAGGAGGAAACAAAGATGAACAGCAAAATAAGAGAGCTTCCTGTTGATTTCCTGTTCCAGGCGATTTTAAAGCTGGAAACCATGGAAGAATGCTATGATTTTTTTGAGGACCTGTGTACTGTTCAGGAGCTGAAAGCCCTTTCTCAGCGCATCCAGGTGGCGAAGATGCTCAGTGACCACAAGGTATACAGCGAGATTGTTGAGGCAACCGGGGCCAGCACTGCCACCATCAGCAGGGTAAACCGCTCCCTGAGCTATGGCTGCGACGGATACAAAACAGTATTTGAAAGGCTGGGACAATAATGGCCGGATACGGCGACTTTTCCATGTTTTACGATAGGCTGACAGAAAATGTGGACTATTCCCAACGGGCAGGATATTTTTCTGGGCTGATCCAGAAGTGGGTCCAAAGGCCTGTCGAGCTGGTTCTGGACCTTGCCTGCGGCACCGGGAGCCTTTCCGTAGAGCTGGCTCAGCTGGGATATGATGTGATTGGGGTGGACGGTTCAGAGGAAATGCTGTCCCAGGCAATGGAAAAGAAATTTGACCGCCAGGCTGATATATTATTTCTGTGCCAAGATATGGAAGACCTGGATCTCTATGGCACAATAGATGCTGCCGTCTGTACCTTGGACAGTCTCAACCATATTACCGATCCGGAGAAACTCCAGCGGGTGTTTAACCGGGTATCTCTGTTTCTTGCGCCGGGGGGCGTATTCTTTTTTGATGTAAACACCCCTTATAAGCACAGGGAGATTTTGACAGGACAGACGTTTGTTTTGGATCTTGACGATCTCTACTGTGTCTGGCAGAACACCTCCTCTGATGGGGAAACGGTGGACATCTCCCTGGACATTTTCGCCCGGGAAAGCCAGGAGGACGGGGGATACCAAAGGTATATGGAGTCCTTTTCCGAAAGGGCCTATTCCCACGAACAGATCTTGGAATTTTTAGAGAAGAGCGGGATGGAGCTTTTGGCGGTCTATGGGGACGATACGATGGAACCGCCTGTGGAAACCTCCCAGCGGTGGATCTATGCAGCAATCCAGTCAAACCCGAGATAGGAAAGGATGAGAAAAAGCTATGGGTAAAATGGTTCGGATGATTTCCCGGGACGGCGGCGCGTTCTGCATGGCGGTTGATTCCACCGATATGGCGGCCCAGGCGGAACAGTACCACAAGACATCCGCCGTTATGACCGCCGCGGTGGGCCGTCTGCTGACAGCGGCCTCCATGATGGGATATTTGCTGAAGGGGGAAAAGGACTCGGTCACCCTCCGGCTGGCAGGGGACGGACCAGCTGGGGCTTTGATTGCGGTGGCCAATTCCTCTGGAGACGTAAAGGCATATACGGGAAATCCTGTGGTGGAGCTGCCTCTGAATCAATATGGAAAGCTGGATGTTTCCGGCGCAGTGGGAAAAAACGGAACTCTGACTGTGATCAAGGATCTGGGGATGAAGGAGCCGTATATTGGACAAACCCCCATTGTTTCTGGAGAGATCGCCGAGGATATCACCAACTACTTTGCCGCCAGCGAACAGACGCCGACTGTCTGTGCCCTGGGAGTCCTGGTGAATCCGGACCTAACCGTCCAGGCTGCCGGAGGCTTTTTGGTTCAGCTTTTGCCTGGGGCGGAAGAGGGAATCATTGATCGCCTGGAAAAGAATATTGAAGGTCTGCCGCCGGTTTCCCGCATGGTGGCGGATGGGATTACCCCAGAGGAGATCTGCAGAAGAGCGTTGGATGGTTTTTCACCGGAACTTCTGGATTCCCGTGAGGCGTCTTACCGGTGCGACTGCAGCCGGGAAAGGGTGGAGCGGGCTCTCCGGAGCCTTGGCAGGGAAGAGCTGGAGCAGATGGTCCAGGAACAGGAGGTTACGCAGGTAGAATGCCATTTCTGTGACAAAAAATATTGCTTTAGCCAAAAGGAGATCCTGCAGATTGCAAATTCATGAGGGATGTCGGAGCTTTTTTGCATCTTTCTAAATTTTTCCCATCCCCGCCCTTGTCTTTTGGAGGTTTTCACATTATAATAGGTTCAGGACAATCCTTTTTATAGATAATCTGAAAGGTGGTACAACGAAGATGTTTGATGTTTCCAAGGGCTATGAAGCCGCAAAGGAGTTCTATGCACAGTATGGCGTTGATGTGGACAAGGCAATTGAATTTTGCGATAAAATTCCCCTTTCCATTCACTGCTGGCAGGGAGACGATGTGATAGGGTTTGAAAAATCCGCCGGATCTCTGACCGGCGGCATTCAGACAACCGGCAACTATCCTGGAAAGGCCCGCACTGCAGACGAGCTGCGCTCAGACCTGGACTTTGCCATGCAGTACATTCCCGGCGCGAAAAAGGTCAACCTCCACGCAAGCTACTTGGAGGCAGACGAATTTGTAGATCGCAACGCCATTGAGCCCAAGCACTTTGAAAAATGGGCCGACTGGGCGGTGGAGAAGGGGATAGGTCTTGACTTTAACCCCACTTATTTCTCCCATCCTAAGAGCGAAAACGGTACCCTCTCCTCTGCGGATGAGGAAACCCGTAAATTCTGGATTGAGCACGGCATCCGCTGCCGCCGCATTGGACAGTATCTGGCGGACCGCACCGGCAAGCCCTGCGTTATTAACCATTGGACTCCTGACGGCGATAAGGAATTCCCCGTAGATACCCTGGGGCCTAGACTGCGCCTGAAGGACAGTTATGACCAGATCTTTGAGGCCACCAAGGATGTAAAAGACGTGGTTGACGGCATTGAATCCAAGGTGTTCGGCATTGGCCTGGAAAGTTATACAGTGGGTTCCCACGAGTTCTGCATGGGGTATGTGATGAGCAAGCAAACCGATCACATTATTATGACCCTGGACACTGGCCACTATCATCCCACTGAGGTGGTTTCCGCCAAGCTGGGGGCAGTATTCGCCTTCTCCAATGAGGTTTTGCTCCATGTTTCCCGTCCAGTTCGTTGGGATTCCGACCATGTTGTAGCCTTTGACGACGAGACCCGCGCCATTATGGAGGAGCTGGTCCGTTTGGGCAAGCTGGAGCACACATATATTGCCACCGACTTCTTCGATGCGTCTATCAATCGTACCATTGCCTGGATCACCGGCCTGCGGAATGTGCGCAAGGCGCTCCTCAGCGCCCTTCTCCAGCCAGTAGAGCTGATGAAGGAGACTGAGGCCAAGGGCGATTTCTCCGGCCGTCTTGCTATGGTGCAGGAGTTTAAGGCCGCTCCCTTTGGGCTGGTTTGGGATTATTACTGCCAGAAAAAGAATGCCGGCGTTGGCCTGGAATGGCTGGAAAAGGCCAGAAAGTACGAAAAAGAGGTTCTGTCCAAGAGGTAATGGTACTTACAGGCTTCGCTTTGAAAATGTGAGAAAGGTGCGCCTGGGTGGGTTTTCCAACCGGGCGTACCTTATTCGCTGAATGGGAGACAAAGGAAATTCTGGGACAGAAAGCGGAGTTTCATAAAGGCATATAAAAAGGTTTGAAGAGCTTATTTCTTTTTCTGCCGGGCGCATTGAGGACAGAGGCCGAAAAACTCCAGATGATGCCCTGTGATCTGGTAACCTGTGGATTGGGAGAGGGATTCTTCCAGCACATGAAGCGGGCAGCCGTCAACGGGGACAACCTGGCTGCAGGCTGTACAGATCAGATAGTGGCAGTGCCGGTCGTCGTTGAGCTGGTAGTAGGTGAGACCATCCGCCCCTACGTTTTTTAACAGGATCCCCTTTTCAGCCAGCGTCGCCACAGTCCGGTAGATGGTGGAAAGGCTGAAATGCTGCCCATTTTCCGCGGCAATAAGGGACTGATAAAGGCTTTCCGCCGTAACCGGCGCCTTGTTGGCCTCCAAAAAGGACAGTACGGCAATGCGGCTTTTTGTTCTTTTTAATTCTCTGTCTTTTAACAGGTCGCCCATATGCGATTCTTCCTTTCCGCTGAACTGATGGATACCATTATACTACCAGAGGGTCTGCGCTGTCAAACAGACCGCTTCACTTTTTGGAGGATTGCCCGCCTCCGATCTTTTCATGAAAGGAGCTGTCTTTCCATGCCTGGCATACATGACAACCATCGCCAGAGGCTCCGGAACCGTTTTTTGGAGGAGGGCCTTCAATCCTTTGAACCCCATGAGGTCATGGAACTGCTGCTGACCTATTCCATTGACCGCAGGGACGTCAACCCCCTTGCCCATACCCTGATCAAGACATTTGGGAGCATCGATAAGGTGCTGGAGGCTCCCCCAGACCTTTTGGCTAGGGTGGATGGAGTGGGGGAGCGGACAGTGGTCTTTCTCAAGCTGATCCCCGCCGTTACCGCTTATTATCTAAATTCAAAAAACAGAGAGATCCGAGAACTGGACACCACTGAGAAACTGGTGGACTACCTGATCCCCAAGTTCCTTGACAAGACCATTGAGTGTTCTTATCTGGTGTGCTTGGATAACCGTCTGCGTCTTCTCGGCTGCACACAGATCTCCGAAGGTACGGAAACCCAGACGCCTTTTCCCATCCGGAAGGTGACGGATATCCTCCTCCGGACCCGTGCGACAGCGGCAGTGGTCGCCCATAACCATCCCAATGGGTTTCCCGTCCCCTCCAGCACAGATTTGACCGTCACTGAGGATCTGTGCCAGCATCTGAAACGGGTGGAGGTCAAGCTGCTGGATCACATCATTGTTTCTGGCGCTGATTATGTGTCCATGCGGGATATCGGCGCTTTTCAGCCCTGAGCTTCCCATCCGGAAAGGCATAGACCGAATATTTGAGATAGGAGTTTAAAACATGGTAATTGAACCAAAGGTAAGAGGCTTTATCTGCACCACCGCCCATCCGGCGGGTTGTGCGCAGAATGTGAAAAATCAGATCGCGTTTGTCAAGGGCAAGGGGAACTTCCAGGGGCCCAAAAAGGTTTTGGTTCTGGGGGCGTCCACCGGATATGGGCTTTCCTCCCGCATAGCGGCAGCCTTCGGCGCTGGAGCGGCTACCATAGGCGTGGGCTTTGAAAAGCCTGCTTCCGGCAGCCGTACCGCCTCCGCCGGGTGGTACAACACTGCTGCCTTTGAACAGGAGGCCGCAAAAGAGGGGCTGTACGCCAAAACCCTGATTGGGGACGCCTTCTCTCAGGAGATGAAGGATAAGGTCATTGACCTGATCCGGAAAGACCTGGGAAAGGTGGATTTTGTGGTATACAGCATTGCAGCTCCCCGGCGCACTGCACCGGATGGAAACACCTATTCCTCTGTTTTAAAGCCCATTGGAAAAGCGTATACCGATAAGACCATTGACCTGAAAACCCGTTCCGTTGTTCCCATCACTGCCCAGCCTGCCAGTGAACAGGAGATCCATGATACGATTAAGGTTATGGGCGGCGAGGATTGGATGCTCTGGATGGACGCCCTTGCCAGAGCAGAGGTATTGGAAGAGAATGTAAAGACAGTGGCATATTCCTATATTGGACCGGAAGTGACCTACCCGCTGTATCGCAGCGGTTCCATTGGTATGGCCAAGGAGGATCTGGAGGCCACAGCCAAAAGGATCACCAGGCAGCTGAGTGGGGTTCGCGGCTCTGCCTTTGTGTCGGTGAATAAAGCCCTGGTCACCCAGTCCAGTGCAGCCATTCCTGTCGTTCCCCTTTACATCACCCTTCTGTTCAAGCTGATGAAGGAGCGGGGCATACACGAGGACTGCATTGCCCAGATGGACCGTCTGTTCCGGGAAAAGCTGTTTGTCGATTCACCTGTTCTCGATGAAGAGGGCCGCCTCCGGGTGGATGACTGGGAGCTGAGGGCCGAAGTGCAGGATGAAATCAAAAAGCGTTGGCCCATTGTCTGTACGGAAAATCTGGAAGAGCTCGCTGATCTCCAGGGGTACTGGAAGGATTTTTACAATCTGTTCGGTTTTGAAGTGGACGGAGTGGATTACGCTGAGGACCTTTCCCCGGATATTTCCATTCCCAGTGTTTGACGACAGGTATTTTGGAGGCATAAGGCACAATGAAAGATTTCCGCTCCCTGTTTTCCCGAATCCTTTCGATAGACCTTCCCGAATCCCTGCTGAAAGGGGAGATCGTCCAGATACAGGCGGATAAAACCAAACGAACTCTGGATATCCAGCTGTCCCTGGCGGAAGTGGTGTCCCGTTCCGTTCTTCTGCAGGCAGAGCAGCATCTTACCGAAAAGCTGGGCGTAAACCGTACCGGTCTGTATCCTCGTTACCCCTCATCCCTTTTTTCCAGTGAATACCTTCCAGAGCTGATCCTTGCCGTCAAACGGCAGGGGGCTTTGGTCAACGGCTTTTTCGACGACTGCCGGGCGGATTATATGGATGGAACGCTGCGCGTCTATCTCTCCCACGGCGGTTTTGATATCCTGAAAAAGATCGGCTGCGACAGGATGCTCCGCCAGGTGATCCGGGAGGAATTCTCCCTGGATGTGGTGATAGAATTTGACGGTGTGCTGGAACTTTCCAAAGAAGAACAGGAAAGCGTTATGGCTACAGATCCGCCGGCGGAGGGATTCCACATCAGCCCGGCGGAGCCCGTGTCCGTGTCAAGGCCCTCTGCCGCGCCTCCGCCTTCTTCCGTCGGTGGAAACGGAACACAGCGCAGCCCCCGCCGTCGGGGAGGACCGGTTATGGGGGAACGTCAGACCATGCGCGTGACCTTCGATATTTCCCATACCCCTATCGAACCGGATGCTATGACCGTCTTTATGGGCAAGGCTATCCGTGAGACGCCTATTCCCCTGGAGGATGTTAAGCAGGACAGCGGCAGAGTAGCGGTTTGGGGAGACGTCTTCTCGGTGGATAAAAGGGTTTCCAGGGATGGGAGCAAGTGTATCTATGCGGTCCATATTACCGACTATACTAGTTCCAACACATTAAAGTTTATTGTGGATAAGGAACAGGAAAGCGCCATGGATGAGCTGAAGTCCGGCGTTACGCTGGCGGCCCAGGGAGAAGTGGACTACGATAAATATGACAGGGAGATTGCCATCCGCCCCTATGACGTCTGCTTGGTAAAGAAGAAAGAGAAAAAGGACTTGGCGGAGAAAAAACGGGTGGAGCTTCACTGCCATACCAATATGTCCGCCATGGACGCGGTTTCCAGTGCAGAGGCTCTGGTCAAGCAGGCGTACAAATGGGGACATAAGGCGTTGGCCATCACCGATCATGGAGTGGCTCAGGCTTTCCCCGATGCCATGAATGCTGCCGCCAACCTGGACGGCTTTAAGATCCTGTATGGGATGGAGGGCTATTTTGTCAATGACCTGGTCCCGGTGGTAGAGGGGAGCGTAGACCTGCCCTTTGGAGAGGGGACTTTTATTTCCTTTGATATCGAAACCACCGGGATCTCTGCTGCAACCGAAAGGATGACTGAGATTGGGGCAGTTAAAATCGTAAACGGGGAGATCACCGAGAGCTTCGATACCTTTGTAAATCCCCAAAAGCCTATACCTGCCAAAATAACCCAGCTCACCGGCATTACCGACAGCATGGTCGCCGACGCGCCGTTGGAAGGGGAGGCGTATCGCCGATTCCTGGACTTCTGCGGCGATCCGGATAAGTGTGTGCTGGTAGCCCACAATGCATCCTTTGACACCGGCTTTATGAAAGCCGCCGCCGCCCGTCTTGGGGAGAGCTTTCCCTATACCTTTTTGGATACTGTACAGCTCAGCCGCAGCCTGTTCCCGGATCTGAAAAGCCATAAACTGGATAAGGTCGCCCATTTTTTAAAACTGCCGGAGTTTAACCATCACCGGGCCTGCGACGATGCGGCGATCCTGGGGCAGATCCTCCTGGAAATGTTCAAGCGGCTCCAGGAGAGGGGGATCCACACTACCTCTCAGATTAACAGTGGGCTCACCGGGGGGGATTCCAAGAAACTGCCCAGTTATCATCAGATCCTGTTGGTCCGCAACCACACCGGATTGAAAAACCTGTACCGGCTCATCTCCCTGGGACATCTCAACTATTTTTACAAGCGTCCCCGGGTCCTCAAAAGCGAGCTGATCAAATATCGGGACGGGCTGCTGGTGGGTTCCGCCTGCGAGGCGGGAGAGCTGTTCCGAGCTGTCGCCGAGGGGAAGCCAGAGCAGGAACTGCTGGAGATCGCCTCCTTTTACGACTATTTGGAGATACAATCCATTGAAAACAACCGCTTTATGATATTGGAGGGAACCGCCAGAGACGAGGAACAGCTGCGGGAGTTCAACAAAACCATCGTTAGGCTGGGAGAAAAGCTGAATAAGCCTGTTGTAGCCACATGCGACGTCCATTTTCTCAAAAAGGAGGACTCCATTTACCGAGAGATCCTCATGACCGTCCAAGGCTTCCAGGGAGCCGCCAAGCAGCCGCCCCTTTACCTGAAAACCACGGATGAAATGCTGGAGGAGTTCTCCGCTTACCTGGGAAAAGAAAAGGCCTATGAGATCGTGGTGGAAAACACCAATAAAATTGCGGATATGGTGGAGAAGATCAAGCCCATTCCTGACGGCACTTATCCTCCGTCCATCGACGGCGCGGAGGAGGACCTGCAGCGCATTACTTTGGGAAAGGCCAAGGAGATGTTCGGAGATCCCCTGCCGGACCTGGTGAAGGACCGGCTGGACAGGGAGCTTACCTCTATCATCAAGAACGGCTTTGCGGTGCTGTATATCATTGCCCAAAAGCTGGTGAGCAAGTCCATGAGCGATGGATATTATGTTGGTTCCCGTGGATCGGTCGGCTCCTCTTTTGTGGCAACCATGGCTGGTATTTCCGAAGTCAATCCCCTGCCGCCCCATTATGTCTGTCCCAACTGCAAGCACAGCGAGTTTGTCACTGACGGATCCTATGGTTCTGGCTTTGATATGCCGGAAAAGGACTGCCCTGTCTGTGGGACCCATATGAACCAGGACGGCCACAACATTCCCTTTGAAACATTCCTTGGGTTTAAAGGGGACAAGTCCCCCGATATTGACCTAAATTTCTCCGGTGAATATCAGGCCCGCGCCCACCGGTACACCGAG
>CATJCP010000201.1 GCA_949737515.1 uncultured Oscillospiraceae bacterium
AAATTCGTATGCTTCATCATCGGAATCGCTTTCATAGGCCTTTGTGCTCAGATGGAGCGTATCCCCTTCCTGTATCTTTAACAGATCCATATAAGCATGGTTCCTTTTGGAATATTTTGTGGGATCAATCGTCTGGTTGTAAAAGATCACCGGACCGTTTTCCTCATGGTAGGGCGCAGGATCTTCCCCTATACTTTGGCAATATTCGTCAAAGGACTTACTATCCAGCCCTGTGGTGTAAACGGTCAGCCGGTAAAGGCCGTTTTGTTCAATGGGGCTGTACTTTCCAGCATCTGCAATCCCCTGAAAACCGCCCATAACCTGTTCAATGCTGTCAGAAGCCATTTCAGCCGGAACCCAGAGGGCATGGGGCGTTTCAGAAAAGAAGACCGCGCTCTGTACCCCTTCTGTCTTCTGCATCCGCTGCACAAGCTCATGGTTTACCGGCTGGCCATCCAGCAGGTAGAAAGTTATCTGCTGGTATTCCTCCCTACGGTCGGGGAATACAGCTTCTGACGCGCTCTGGCAGGCGAGGATGGTCTGGAAACAGGTCAGGGTAAGAAAGGCCATTGTGAATGAAATGGTGGCGGCGCGATAGGATTTTTTCCGGGCAGTTAAAGTATTAGAAGCCAGTTCCCCTGTAATGCCGAACCTCCGCAGCAAAGGATTTTTCTTTTCCCGGATCCGCTTGATTTTGCCGCCGTCCCCGCCCTGCCGTATCGCTTCTACGGGAGACATTTTGGAAACCCGCCTGGCGGGGATCAGGGCGGAAAACCAGACCGTTATAAAAGCCAGCGCTGCCGCCGGGAGGATTGCGGGGAGCCCAAAAGTGAATATGACCTCTTCAGTACGCCCTCTGGAAAGCTCATTCATACTGTTGACCATTTGGAAGATAGCTTTGTCAAAAGCCCAGCCTCCTAAAATTCCCAGGGGGAGGGGAACCAGGAGCAGAATCAGCCCTTCGCCAATAACGGATTTGCGTATCTGCTTTGGGGAAGCACCGATACTGGCCAGGATTCCCAACTGGGAAAGGCGCATATTGACCGACAGGGCAAAGGCATTGTGAATAATCAGCACAAACAGCCCAACCACCATCGCAGCAAACACCAGAACCGAGGCGGCCATCCCGCTCGCGCCTTTGATATCCATCTGAAGATTCGGAGGCAGTATCAGGAAGCGGGCAAGATAGGGGCTGTTGTATTTCAGGGAATAATTTCCGTATTCGTCGGTTTTCCAGCCCAGGGCCTGCGCCAAGGCGGGGAGTTCCTTATAAGTGTCCCGCATATTGCGGAATCGGAGGTATACGGTGATCATCTCCTCCGGCTGGACAGAGGAATTTTCCAGATACCCCATAGCGGTATAGGCAGGAACCATAGAAGATGTAGCTATATCCCATTTGCCCACAACGGTATAAGAAGCAGTTCCCGTCTGCCGGAAGGTTTCATTTTCTGAAAACGCGTCGCCTGCGTCCCGAACTTTTCCGTCCAGCAGCCGTTCCCCAATGGGAAAGGTGAGGACATCACCCAGCTTGGTTTCGGGGTAAGCGTCAAAATACTGCTTGGAAAGGGCGATTTCCCCTTCCGCCGATGGTACGCGTCCCTCTATCACCAGATCCTTTTCCGGCATGGATTCCCAGTATTCCCGGTTTGCGCCCCGGAGAATCAGGTATTGCCGCCGGGGATTGCCGCTGTCCAGTAGCGAGACCTCCCAGGGGCCTTTGACCATAACGGCCTCAACAGAGGCATAGTTTTCTATCTGTTCCAAGTCCCGGCCATAGGTATCGTCAAACAGTTCTCCATGCCAGTTGCCGTTTTCCAAAAGCACCAGACGGATATTGTCCGTATACATGGTCCAGAAAAAGCCGCTTAAACCGGACAGCATCATCACAGTCAGCAGCAGGGCCACCATGATCGCTACGCTGGAACGGCGGTTCCGCTTTACAAAGTCCAGGGTGTACTCCCTCAGGATATTCATTTCGCTCCCCCTCCTGTCACCTCGTCCCGGAGGATTTTGCCGTCCTCAATGGTGATAATGCGATGGGCTTGCAGGGCGATATTTTCGTCATGGGTGATGAGGAGCACCGTTTGGCCGTACTTCTGGTTGGAGAGCTTTAAAAGCTCTACCGTTTCCTCAGAGTTTTTCCGGTCCAGGTTGCCGGTGGGTTCGTCGGCCAGGAGCAGGGCGGGGCGGTAGATCAGGCTGCGGGCAATGGCCACCCGCTGCTGCTGTCCGCCGGAAAGTTCCCCGGGCAGGTGGGCCAGGCGTTCCTCCAGGCCTAGGGTTTCCACGATTTCCTGAAAGCGGGCCTCATCCGAGCGGCGGTTGTCCAGGAGCATGGGGAGAAGGATATTTTTTCGGACGTTCAGGGTTGGGATCAGGTTGTAGAATTGGTAGATCAACCCCACCTTCCGGCGGCGGAATACAGCCAGTTCTTCCTCTGACAAGGTTGAGATGTCGGTGTCCTCAATGTAGATATGGCCTTCGGTGGGCCGGTCTACCCCGCCCAGCATATGCAGCAGGGTGGATTTTCCCGATCCGGAAGTCCCCACAATGGCCACAAACTCCCCTTTTTCAATCGAAAGGTTCAGGTGGGACAGGGCTGTCACCTGGGCTGCCCCGGTTCCATAGGTCTTGGTCAGGTTTTCACAGCGTAAAAGTTCCATAATATATTCCTCCCTTTGAAGGATATTGTATCGGGTGAAAATGACAATACGGTGACACAGGCCCACATTTAAAAGACGTTGACAACAGGTGCAAATTTTTCTATACTCTAGCTTAGAAAGTAAAAAAGTAAATCAGTAAGACTTTATTATTGAGCGCAAGGAGGAAGATATGACTATTTTTAACCTGCCCCTGGAAGAGGAAATGGGGGAAAACAAGCCTTATCTGAAGGCCTTTCTGCTGGACCGGATGCCAGGAGAAAAGGAGCTGCCGCCAGCTGTTATGATCTGCCCTGGCGGAGGGTACAGCCATCTGTCCCCCCGGGAGGCGGAGCCCATTGCCATGGCCTTTGCGGCCCGCGGGTATCAGGCGTTTGTGCTTTATTACAGCCTGCTGCCCAAGCGGTTCCCCCAGCCCCTGGTAGATGCGGCCAAGGCAATGGCGGCAATACGCAGCCACAGCGCCGAATGGCGCACCGATCCCCAGCGGATTGCGGTCTGCGGCTTTTCCGCCGGAGGGCACCTGGCAGGGGCGATCAGCACCCTTGCCGGCGATCCGGCCATAGAGCAGGCCGGGTTTACCGCCCAGCAGGTGCGCCCCAATGCGTCCATCCTGTGCTATGCGGTGCTTGCAACACCCGAGGGGGACCAAGGGTCTGAATATTTCGCCAACGAAGTCCTTCAGGCGGACAGGGGCCCGGATCATTGGAAAGCCGCGAATCTGGACCAGGCGGTCACCCGGGAAAACCCGCCGGCCTTTTTATGGCATACAGCCGGGGACCATACCGTCATTCCGGCCCACAGCCTGAGAATGGCCGGGGCACTGTCCCAAAACGGCGTGCCCTTTGAGCTGCACATCTTCCCCCGAGGGGATCACGGCCTGGCCCTCGCCACAGAACGGACCTGCAATGGGAAGGATGAAATGATCCTACCAGAGGTAGCCCAGTGGATGGAGCTTTGCTGCAGCTGGCTGAAGCGTACTCTGTAACAGCCGCGCCCCTCTTCTGCCCTTTCAGGCAGGGGAGGAGAATCTGGAATCTGAAAAATGAAAAGGGGGATTTGTTTCATGTCAAGCCAAACCGGGCAGCGGCCAACCGCTACCGATCTCCACGCCGCACAGACCAACCTTCGCTTTACCGAGGAGAACACCGGGAATTTTTCCGGCGGCGACCAGGGGGACGGAACCTACCGGAATACCATCCTCTTTGCCGATTACTCCGATCCAGACGTCATCCGGGTTGGAGATACCTTCTATATGGTCACCTCCACCTTTCACCTCAGCCCAGGCCTCACCATCCTGGAATCCAAGGATCTGGTGAACTGGTCCTTTGTGGGCCATGCCATAGAGAATATGGGCAAGCTCTCCCAGTGCTTCTCCTTTAACGCCATGGACGGCTATGGCTCCGGCGTGTGGGCGCCCTCCATCCGGTATCACGGCGGAACCTTTTACATCCATGTGGGCGGTCCGAAAATAGGGCTGATCGTCTGCCGGGCCGGGGATATCCGGGGCCCCTGGACCGTCAAACGGATGAAATTCCAGAAGCCTTGGATGGGCACCAAGCTCATCGACTGCTGCCCTCTTTGGGATGACGGTGGAAAGGCTTATTTTGCGGCGGCGGAGCCCAACAAGTCCGATGACAAGAAGTGGCACGATTACCATATTTACCTGTTTGAAATGTCCCCGGACGGGGAAACCCTGTTGGACAGCGGGGTGGTCATCCACGGCGGCTACACCACCGAGGCGGTGAAACTCTATAAAAAGGATGGCTATTACTATATCTTCTATTCTGAGAATGCTGCAGACGAGGGGCGGGTGCGGACGCAGTTTGCCGCCCGGTCCAAAAATATCTACGGCCCCTATGAACGCCGGAAGCTGATACATACCCATGGGGGAACAGACAAAAGCCCCAACCAGGGCGGCCTGGTGGAGGCCCCGGACGGAAGCTGGTGGTTCCTGTGCCACCGGGAGGACAGCGCCCCCAACTCCGCTGTTGGCCGCCATCTGCTGCTGCTTCCTGTGACCTGGCAGGAGGGATGGCCCATCATCGGCATTGACCAGGACGGGGACGGCGTTGGAGAAATGGTGTGGAAGCACCAAAAGCCTGTCCAGGGGTATGGCCCCAGCCTGCCGGCCTCCAGCGACGAATTTGGGGAGCGGGTCCTGGGCGGCCAGTGGCAGTGGAACCACCAGGACCGCAGGGACATGTGGTCCCTGACAGAGCGCCCAGGGTTTCTGCGCCTGACCGCCTGTAAGCCAGTGGCCCCCGGCGGATTTTATTGCGCCCCCAATACCCTGACCCAGCGGCTGATGGGGGAATTGGGCGCCGCCACCATTAAGATGGACGCCTCCCAAATGGCAGACGGCCAATATGCGGGCCTCTGCCTGCTCTCCAAGCCCTCCCTGCTGTTGGGGGTCTACTGTGAAAACGGGGCCCGGAGAATACGCTGCCAATACACAGTCCTCCAAAAGACTTTCCTTGACCCGGAGGCCAAGGCATATGATGACAGCTTTTTCTGCGAGGATATCTGCGGCTTTACCGGGGATACCGTTTACTTCCGCTTGGAGCACCGAAGAGATCAGGCCCGTCTGTTGTTCAGCACAGATGGGGAGTCCTTTACCCCGGCAGAGCTGCCCAGCCAGTTTGCCTTCTTTGCCTGGCGGGGCGGCCGGGTGGGGATGTTCTCCTACAACGAGTTCAAGGACGGGGGGATCGCGGATTTCGATTGGTTCCGCTATCAGATAGGGGAAGACGCGCCGGCGTTTAAAGGATAAGATTTTCATCAGACAGCATAAAAAATCAGGCCGAAAAAACTTGTGTTATAGTTTTTAAGGCCTGATTTTTATCTGTCATTGGTTGAAAAAAGATAATGGAATTCCGTTGTTCCGGTGGCGGAGCTTACAGCGGCGCTGTGGGTTTTCTTTTGTCTAAGATTTTCATCACATGGAAGTACATGGGGATCAGCAGCAGGTCCGCCGCCACCCATGCGGCCGGGTTGGACAGGCAGGCTCCGGTAAATCCCAGGGGCTTTACCAGGGTAAAGGCCACCGCCGACCGGGCAGCCATCTCGCAGATCCCTGCCAGCATGGCGGAAAAGCCGAACCCCATTCCCTGGAGCCCGTTGCGGAAGATGAAGATCAGGGACAGGGGGATGAAGAAAGCCCCGTTCCAAAGGAGATACTGCCGGATATATTCCAGGATAACCGTTTCACTTTTATCCACAAACAGCAGGGAGATGGTGGTGCCGAATATCATCACCACCGCCATGCAGAAGATGGAATACACTGTGGCGCAGATGGTAAATTTCCGGAATCCCTGATGGATGCGGTCCACCCGTTCCGCCCCCAGGTTCTGCCCGCAGTAGGTTGCCGCAGTCGCCCCTAGGGAGTCCATGGGCTGGGTTACAAGGTTCTGGACCTTTCCGGCAGCGGTGATCGCCGCCACCACCGCTGAACCCAGGGTGTTGACAGCGGTTTGTATGACAATGCTGCCCACAGCGGTGATGGAGAACTGAAGGGCCATGGGCACGCCGTTTTTCGCCAGCCGGACCATGGCCTTTGTATCCACGGCCAGATCCCCCCGGTCCAGATGGAGGACAGGGAAGCGCTTGCGGATAAAGAGTAGGCAGAGGATGCCGGAGACCATCTGGGAGATGACAGTGGCCCACGCCGCCCCAGCCACCCCGCTGTGGAAGAGCAGAATAAACACCAAGTCCAATATGATATTCACCACAGAGGAGACGATGAGAAACAGCAGCGGCGTCCGGCTGTCCCCCAGGGCGCGGAGAAACCCGGACAGAAGATTATAGAGCATACTGGCAAACATCCCGCCAAAAATGACTATAATGTAATCGTAAGCCCCCTGAAAGATATCCTCCGGTGTGCGCATCCACTGGAGAAACTCACGGGTAAACAGAAGGGTGATTATGGTCAGCACCCCGGTGATGGCTGCGCTGAGGTAGATGGAATTTGCAACACAGCGGCGCATCCCCTTCATATCCTCCGCGCCAAAGCACTGGGAGATGGGAATGGTAAACCCGCCGCAGATGCCCAGGACAAAGCCGAGGATCAGGAAATTGAGGGAGCCGGTGGAACCCACGGCGGCCAATGCCTCCACCCCGACGAATTTTCCCACAATAATGGTATCCGCCATGCTGTAAAGCTGTTGGAAAATGTTCCCTACAGCCATGGGAACGGCAAACCCCAGAATAAGCTTCAGGGGGCTGCCCTGGGTCATGTCTCTGACCAAAAAAATCACGCATCCTTTCCCGCCGTAACCGGCGCCATATTATGAAGGTCTGAACTATACTACTTGCAAATCAAAGAAATGTCAACGGGCAGGATGCCAAAAATAGCCCTGGTTTTCCATAAATATTTGGAGAAGATTGCGGGCAGATGTTGTCTGCCCTTTCTATTGAGGGTTGACAAATTTACAAAATGACTTATAATGAAAGAAACGTATCCTGGAGCAAACGCCGTATTCTGTCCAAACGGGAGGTAATACAAAATGTCTTTCAGAAGTGAAAATGTTCTCAAAGGGCCGGAGCGCGCCCCTAACCGCTCCCTGTTTTACGCCATGGGTTACACCGACGAGGAGCTGAACCGTCCGCTGATCGGGGTGGTCAGCGCCTTTAACGAGATCATCCCAGGGCATATCCATCTGGACAAGGTGGCCGCCGCCGCAAAAACCGGCGTGAGCATGGCAGGGGGGACGCCTATCCTGGTGCCGGCCATTGGGGTGTGCGACGGTATCGCCATGGGCCACCAGGGGATGAAATACAGCCTGCCCAGCCGCGAGCTGATTGCAGACAGCATTGAAACCATGGCCCTGGCCCACGGGTTCGACGGCCTGGTACTGGTCCCCAACTGCGATAAGATCGTCCCAGCCATGCTGATGGCAGCGGCGCGGCTGAATATCCCCTCCATTGTCATCAGCGGCGGGCCAATGATGGCCGGCTGCCACAACGGCGAAGAGATCAGCCTGAGCAAAATGTTCGAGGCAGTGGGAAGCTACAAGGCCGGCTTTATCGACGGGGATGAGCTGAAGCAGTACGAGCTGGACTGCTGCCCCGGATGTGGAAGCTGCTCCGGAATGTACACTGCCAATTCTATGAACTGCCTGAGCGAGGCCATCGGCATGGCCCTGCCGGGCAACGGGACCATTCCCGCCGTCCACAGCGGACGCATCCAGCTCGCCAAGCGTTCGGGGATGCAGATTATGGAGCTGGTGCGGAAAAATATCTGTCCCAGGGATATCCTGACTCCGGCGGCCTTTAAAAACGCGGTTGCCACGGATATGGCCCTGGGGTGCTCCACCAACAGCGTCCTTCATCTGTTGGCCATTGCCAACGAGGCTGAGGCGCCCATGAACCTGGAGACCTTCAATGAGGTGAGCGCAGTGGTTCCCAACCTCTGCCACCTGGCCCCGGCGGGCCCCACCCATATCCAGGACTTCAATGCTGCCGGCGGCGTCCCCGCTGTGATGAAGCAGCTGGCAGACCGGGGGCTGATCGACGGTTCCCTCCCCACCGTCACAGGGAAGACGGTTGCGGAGAACATCCGGGATGCGGTCAACCGGGACACCGCCACCATCCGCGCCATTGACCAGCCCTATTCCAAGACCGGCGGATTGGCGGTCTTGTGGGGGAACATTGCCAGGGAGGGCTGTGTGGTTAAGAGAAGCGCTGTCGCCCCGGAGATGTTGGTCCATTCCGGCCCCGCCAGGGTGTTCGACAGCGAGGACGAGGCCATTGACGCCATTTACAACGGGCAGATTGTGGACGGGGATGTTGTGGTGATCCGCTACGAGGGGCCCAAGGGGGGACCCGGTATGCGGGAGATGCTCAACCCCACCAGCGCCCTGGCCGGGATGAAGCTGGACAAAACCGTTGCGCTGATCACCGACGGCAGGTTTTCCGGGGCGTCCAGAGGCGCGTCCATTGGGCATGTCTGCCCGGAGGCTGCCGAAGGCGGGGAGATTGGGTTGCTGAAAGATGGAGACCGGATCTTCATTGATATTCCCAACTACTCCATCCGGGCGGATGTCAGCGATGAGGAGTGGGAGGAACGGAGAAAGAACTGGAAACCCAAGGAGCCCTCCATCAAAACCGGGTGGCTGGGGCGGTATGCCAAGCTGGTGGAAAGTGCCAATAAGGGCGCGGTCATGGCAAAGTAAGGAGTATCCTAATTTTAGGAGGGAGAGAGCCCTATCCTGGGCTTTCCTTCCGTTGGAGCGAAAGGAAGGATCCTATGGACGAGACCTTTTCCCGCGCCCGCATGGTAATGGGGGATGAGGCCATGGAGCGGCTGGCCCGTTCCACGGTGGCGGTATTTGGCGTCGGCGGCGTGGGCTCCTACATTGCGGAGGCCCTTGCCAGAGGCGGCGTGGGGCACATTGTCCTTTTTGACAGCGACAGGGTCGCCCAAAGCAATATCAACCGGCAGCTTATCGCCCTGCGCTCCACTGTGGGCCGGCCCAAGGTGGAGGTTATGGAAGAGCGCATCCGGGATATCAACCCTCTGGCGGAGGTAGAGGCCCATCAGGTGTTTTATGACCGGGAGACAGCGGAGGGGATTTCCTTTTCAGGATGGGATTATATTGCTGACGCCATCGACACAGTGACCTCCAAGCTGCTGCTGATTGAAAAGGCCAGGGTAGCCGGCGTTCCCCTGGTCAGTTCCATGGGTACGGGGAACAAGCTGGATCCCTCCCGGCTGGAGCTGGCGGACCTGTCGGAAACATCGGTCTGCCCCCTGGCAAGGGTTATGCGGCGGGAGCTGAAAAAGCGGGGGATCGTTCATCTGCGGGTGTTGTATTCCCGGGAGCCGCCGGTTCACCCCCAGCTTCCCCTGGAAGATCAGGCCGATCCCCTGCGCCGGGGTGTTCCCGGAAGTGTTTCCTTTGTACCCCCGGTGGGGGGACTGATGATTGCGGGGGAGATAATCCGGAAGCTTTCAGGGGCTGCCGGGGGCTGTGGGAAACCGGACCATTAGCGTCAGAGCGCCGGATGGGCCTATATGGCCGGTCCGGCGCTCTTTGATATTCTAATCTGACTATAAAAATACCCAGGCGGAAGAGAGAACTTCGACTGGGTTTTATTGGATTTGTTTTAAAATATATGGTCTGGCAGGGGAAAAGGGACAGCTGTCAGCCCGGGGAGATCACCTGGGCGCTGCCATAATACTTCCAATCCAATCGTTGACCGCAGCGGTCACAATAGTTTTGATATTCACGTTCCATGGTGATCAGGCAGTTTGGGCAGACAGGAAAGCTGTTTTTCCCTGAAGGGGAGGAAAAGACCATCATCTGGGAAACAGGGAGGGGCCGGGCGCGGAGAAGGGCGTTCATAACCGCCTCGTCCGACAGGGCCAAGTGTGTGCCGGGAAAGTAATCAGGGAACAGCAGGTGCGGGGCCTGTTCGATTACTTTAAAGAAGGGGAGCCGGAGATGGGAATAGACAGCCAGGAAGATGATCAGCATACAGGGATCCGGCGGATATTGGGGGACGCGTCCAAGATAGTGGCAGACCAGGTCCTGCTGTTTAAGGGAGTCCCAACAGATATGGGTCAAACGCTCAATCCGCCTGGCAACGGCAGATGGATTGCTGCATATTCGATCGGCAACTTTGGGATAGATCTGAGCAACCTTGAGATCATCCATAGAAACGCGTTGTATAAAGAGGAGGTTTTCCGCAATATCAATGGCATAGGAGAGGGGCCGGAGATCAGCGCGTATTGGGCCAAGGATAGAGCGGAGCAGGACATCAGCATTTGTCATAAAAAGACCACCTTTGTTCAAGATGATTCTATCATACGACAATAATTAACACATTTGGCAATTACCGACATAACTCGACAAAACATCCACCTTTATCCATGATTTAATTATGTTATACATCATTAAATTTGGCAAAACTGGGCTGGAGTGGACTTTCAGACAGGAAACCGCGCTGGCGTTTCCCGATAGAAATTTTGATGGACTCCCCATAAAAACCGAAAGCGGACCTGCAGGATGCAGGTCCACTAGTCCACTAAAACAGACAGATATTAAAAACCCTGGCCGCCTTAAATCCTGTAGATTCTGGGGGAACTGAGAATCCCCTTGTCGGAAAGGAAGTACTCATAATTCCAGAGGTCGTGGGTGGAACGCCAGGAGTCCGGCCCCTGGGAAAAGGGGATGGTCCCCAGATGGTGCAGAGGGGCAAAGGTATTCTGCCTGGTCCCATAGAGCTTAATGTCGATTTTATGTAACCCATCCTTCAGGCGATCCAGCTGGAGGGCATAGGGAGAGTAGATCAGCGGACCGCAGTCAGCGCCGTCCACCCAGACCCGCATCAGCGCGCCCCGGTAGTGGGGAACCCGCAGAACGCAGGGGCCTGTCTCCGCCTGCAGATGATAGGTGACATTGCCGCTGTAAAAGGGCAGGCCCTGGGAGGTCCAGCTGCCAAAGGCAAGCTCCCGGACCGGGGAGGTGAGGGATTTTCTCACACCGGATACCCGTACGCCAAAGTCCCCCAGGAGATAACAGTATTCCACCCCTGTCAGCTGGTCGACAATGCAGGTAATATCCAGAACATTCTCCCCCTTGGCCAGGGGCGGGAGGGGGAAGGTCTGGATTGAGGGGTCGGTAAAGTACCCCATTGGGCGAATGTCCACGGGAAGGCCGTTTAATACTGCCTGAGAGGACAGGGGATTTTCCATGGCAAGGCGGCAGTCCGTCAGCTCCAGTTCGCTCTCAAACCGGAACCGAAGCGTCACCTTGTGGGGGGTGACGTCCGGGTGGGAGATTTGGTAGGGCTGGGGGATGGCACGCTTTCTTGGGGGCAGCCCCCATTGGGAGCGGCAGATGTTGTCCAGCCGCAGAATCTCCTCCAGCGGACGCATCTCGCCGCCGTCCAGGCTGTACTCCGCCATATCCAGCAGCAGTACGTTGGGTTCGTCCAATGTGACTGGCACAGCCTCAAAGAAACGGCGGGAACCGGTCAGGACAGGCTCCAGATTTTCCGCCTTCTCTAGCCCCTCTAGGTGTCCGGGAATCAGATGGAGCAGCAGGCTGTCGTGCATATGCCACCGCCGCCGGAATAGAGTCCTTCCCTTTTGATAGGAGGCGGGGATCCTGCGGACTGCGCCGGTTTGGGTGTCGTATTCTTCCAAGATGTATTCCCCTGTCAGGGAAAAGCGCAGGATCTCTGTCTCAAAGGCTTGGCCCACATTAAACTTGATCCCCTGGTTGGGAATATCCACATCAGGGCTTTCCAGGCTGCGGACAGTGGCCAGGAACAGCCACTTTGACCCATCCTCCTCCCGGCGGAGGGTGTGGATCAGGTGGGAGGCCCTTGTGCCGTCTGGCAGCGCCGCGTCCACAAAGCGGATATCCTTTAAGTCCTGGGGAAGGGAAGCGCCGCCGGCTTCCCGCCTTTCGCTGGCCAGGTAGAGGCTCTGGACTTCACCGCTCTTGACCCCGTCCACATACTGGGGGCAGTCTCCGAGGAAGATAAGCCTTCCGCCCTGATTCCGGAAGGAGGCGAGGCGCTCCAGGGTGGTGCGGCGCATGGTGTGCAGCCCGGGGACGATCACCACGTCATAGGCCATGCTGCCTACGGTTAAGGGATTTGACCCTTCCCCACACAGCTCCCGAAGCCTGGCTTCGCTGATAAAGTCAAAGTCGATCAGGCCGCGGAGCATGGTCTGAATAAGCCCCTGGAAGCGGTCCTCCAGATGCCGGATAGCGCTGCCGCTTTGATCCTTAGGGCCAAAATTTACCCAGAGGCTTTCAATGGGATGGATGACCCCCACCCGGACCTCCGGCCTTCCCCGAGTCAGGGCTGTGTTCAGCCGGGCAAAGTGGTCTTCCAGCAGGCGGCACTCCTTCCACCAGGGGGCCTGCCAGCCGATGGAGCCGGGATAATCCCGCTTGGCCTCCCCCTGCATGGTGTACCAGGCGTGGTGGGGGACGCGGAGGGTCACGCCGCAGGCAGCCTGCCAATCTCCCTGGAGCTTGAAGCTGCGGAAGTCAAAATCCCAGCCGGAGGCGCCATACAGCTCGCTCATCAGCCCCTCGGCCCCCTGCTGCCTTGCGGCGGACTGGGCCTGCTTGGCGGTGGAAAATTCCAGATGGTGTTTTCCCAGCACGTCGATGCCAGGCAGGTGGAACGCCCGGTAGCACCGCATGGCTTCGCCGCAGTGGATGGTCTGGCCGGTGAGGGTGCCCTCTCCCATCACATGGCCAGTAAAGAGGATGCCGTGGTCCTGGCACCAACGGCCCAGGGTATCGCAGAATGCCCCGACGAACCGTTCCGCAAGGTGGTCGTGGTACAGGTAGCGCAGCTGGGAAAAGCCGTCCCGGCGGTTCCAGATCAGTTCCGGGATGGCGGAGATGATGTCCTGTCCATATGCGTTGGAAAAGGTCTCGGCAAAATCGCCGGTCCAGGGAAGGAGGACCTCCCCCTCTCCGGAGGCAAAGGCCAGGGAGGTTTCCGCCATATACTGGGGCTCATCGGTGAACATGGCTGGGCTGACGTTTCCAAAGTACTCCCCGACAGCCTCTTGATAGCGGTCATAGGTGGTTTTGGCGAACTCCTCAATGGCCTTGGGGTTTAGGGAATCCACGTAGGTCTGCCGCTGCTCCGTGGTAGGGCCCTCGGCCACGAAATATGCTTGCCAGACAGCCCCCTTTGGGCTATCCCCTTTGGCGATCCGGTCTGCGGACAGGAGATATCCATCCCCGTCCAGCACCACGTCAAAGGAGGCAATGAGGCTGATGTCGCTGGGATGCTTGTCGCTGGGGAAGGAGGGAGCCCGGCCCTTTGGCGTTACGCACAGATACCGGCGGGTAAAGAGGGGATTCCGGGTGACAATGCCCCCCGCAGGGCCGGAGGGATACCGGTCCTCGTCGTAAAGCCAGGCAAACAGCCCCTCCTCCTTGGCCTTTTCGCAGCAGGCTTTCACGCAGTCCATAAACTCCTTGCCAAGGTAGGGGGTGGAGAGCCCGGCCCTGGCGTGCATATGGAAGCCGCCCATGCCCATTTCCTTAAAGCATTCGATCTGCCTTTGAAGTTCCCCGGGGTCCAGCTTGCCGTTCCACCCCCAGAAGGGGGCGGAGCGATACTCGGGACCGGGGGTTTGGAATAGGGAAGACGATAGTCTTTTTTCAAGAGATTTTGGATAAAGCATTGTAAATCCTCCATAAATAAAAAGGGATTTGTAGGTAGAAGGGGAATATATTGGTCCAGTGCCCAGCGATATTACGCCCCAATCCTCCGCAGCCAGTAAACCACATGGGAACCAAACCCATGGTTTAGGGAATGGGTTGGGATGCGCTTCTCCCAGATCGTCCCGGTAAGGGCAGCCATGGGGCCGAAGTAACCCTTGATCTCTTCTGCCAGCTGTCGATGCTGTCCATATCGGAACAGGGTCTCCAGCCGGAGGTGGACACCGATAAAGGCATTGGAGCCGTCAATCTGCGGGTATGGGTTTCCCTCTCCGCCCCGGTCCGGGCCAAATTGGGTCAGCAGCCGGTCCCAGAGAACGGGATGGCTTTGAGGGGTGGCGCCGCCGAACAGAAAGGCATAGTACTGGCAGCTCTCTGTGACCTCTCCGGTGTTTTTCAGTTCCCCATTCTCCCATATGGCGTTGTCGGTAAAGAACCCCTGCTCCTTGTCATAGGAGCGGTCCAAAAGCTTCCTTTGGAGACAGGCGGCTTTTTCCGCCAGCTCCGGGACGCCGTAAAGCCGGGACACTGTCTGAAGCATGGCGGCATACAGCATATTGGTGGGATAGTTTACATCCTTTCCCAAACGGTTGGAGCGGGAGGAATCCACAAAAATCCATGCGCCGGGCATTTCCAGCAGGCCCAGGCTGTTTTCGTGGGCTTTCATCCATTCCAACGCCTGAAAAATCTTTGGACGGTAATTTTGTATCATCTTCCCGTCTCCAGTGCGCTGAAGGTATTCCTCCAGCTCCAGGGCCAGCCACATGGCCCAGTTTGGGATGTAGCGCCCGTCAAAGTGGTCGGAGGGATAGCACATGGGGAACATCCCCTCTGGCTGTCCGGAAAAGTGCTCCGGTAAGAGGAAGTTTTCCAAAAAACTGCGCTCCACAGTGGATCTTCCGGTCAGGTCGTGCTCTACCCGGCCGGTAAAAAAGCTGTCGCAGAGCCATCCGGCCCGTTCCCGGTGGGGACAGTCCATATAAAGGTCCACTGCGTTTTGACAGAAGGTCTCCACCCCGGCGCTGTAAATCTGCCGGAGCTGGAAGTCATCGCTGTCCAGGGAGGAGCGGATGCCGGGGTACTTCACCTGGCGCAGCGAAACCTGGGAGATGCCGCAGCTGCCGTCCATTGCACATAGCTTTAAAAACTGCATGGTGTAGGGCTCAAAGGAAATCAGCCGGTGGACGCCGGGGCACAGCTCATATTTGACCGCGTTGGTGCAGTTGAGCCGGAGGAAATCCACATCCCCCTCTGTGAGTATCTCGTCGAACAGCAGGTACAGGGTGCAGCCTGTTTCGGTTTGGACTGTGAACTCCAGATGGCCGGTGGCGTTAAAGGGGAAGCGCAGGATGGCACAGCCGCCGCTTTCCAGGGAAACCCGCTTTTCCATCAGGCGGGTGCAGTGGGACAGATCAAAGGACAACCCCCGGCACTCCTCCGCCAGAAAGTTTTCCAGCTCCTCCACCGGGAAACCCATAATGGCGTCCCCGATTTTGGAGATGTATTTATAATAGGTGTACGGACCCGGCTCACATCGGTCTGCTTTCCCCACCGCCGAAATCTCGACCGGGTACAGCGGCTGGTAATCGGGATACACGCCGCCCCGGTCCAGCAATTTTGCCTGAGGGTATTGGGACAGGGGGACCGGACTGCCGCTCCACCCAATATCCGAGAGCATGGGGGCATAATTGCCGTCAATCTGGTACTCCTCGCAAAAGGTCCTTTGGAAGCTGTACCTCTGGACTTTCCTGCGCTTTTGGGGCATCTGATAAGCGGAAAAGCCCGCTTTTCCCGTGGCGGCAACAGCCTTTCCACCCTGTATCAGCTCCGCCTGAAGAAAGGAGGGCTGGAACAGCATGGCGTAGCCGTTGACCGCGTACCCTGCCGCGATGATGGCGATCAGGTTTTCCTCCCGGTTTAGGAAGGGGTCCAGACAGATTTCGTCAACACGGTAATACCCGTGAGGACCCCTGGAAGGTCCGCTTGCCGCCAGCTCCCCATTGACCAGGAGCTGATAGCCTGTGCTGACGGCAAGCCGCAGAAACGTCCCCGCCTTTTGGGGGGAAATGGCCCGGAACACGAGGAAATGATTCTTTTCGGTCTCTTTTCCCGCTTCCCAAACCGGCAGCGCGGATTGGAAGTTTGCCATATAATACTCCTCCTTTTACAGGCAATTTTTGAACATACTGGACAATATTTTGAATCAGTGCTATACTAATACAAATTCTATAACAGCTGAGAATGAAAGATACAGGAGGCCCGATCATGCGCCAACGCTCTGAACTATTCCGGCGTTTTTTCCTTTCCTACATGCTTATTTTCCTGTTCCCCGTCTGTGTACTGGGCATCCTGGGCGTGGTGCAGATCAACCGCAACCATCAAAAGGAGCAGCTGGCTCTCCAGACTGTAACCCTGGAAAAGGACATTGAAATCCTGAACTTTGAGCTGGAAAAGCTGAACAACCTCACAGCCTCTATTTCAACTTATAATGAACTTTCCCCGTCCCAACGGTCCCGAAGCAGCAATTCCCCTTATAAAGTGATGCGCTTTTTGGGGGACCAGGTCTACTCCAATCTGCTGGTCAGCGGCATCTACATCGTATTTCCGGCGGACAACAGGGTTTACACAGATATAGGCGTCTTTAACGACGGGATTTTTTTCCGGGAGTACTTCCTCTGCAAGCAGCACACCTTCCGGGAGCTGGAGGAGCTGTGGCAGCAGGAAATTCCCTTTTTTATTGACGACGTATACTCTCAGAAATCCTCAGAGCGGCGCACGGTTGTATATAGCTGCCCCCTTCAGGGGGTCAATGCCGGGGAAGGGTATATCCTCTATACCATCGACTACCAAAAGCTGAAAGACCTCTACTCCTTTCTTCCAGAGGGAATTGACATCTATACCGCCATCGCCAAAGAGGACACCCTGTTTTTCTTCGACTTTCCCACATGGGAGGATGCGGCCCGCTTTGTGGCCCAGGGTGAGGAAAAACAGCTTTGGAATGAGAAAAGTTATTACCGGATCTCCGCCCTTTCCCCAGAGAGCGGGGTGACGATGGTGCGCCTGGTTTCCAAGGCCATGACCACCAATGCCCGTACCTCCAGCCGGTGGAGCGCCTTCCTGATTGGGCTGCTGATGCTGTGCTGGCTGGGCGCCCTGGCGGTGTCGCTGCTTTCCCGGGCTGTTTACCGCCCGATTCTGCGGCTGGCACAAACGGCCAACCTCCTTGTGGGGGAGAACGCCTCAGAGAAAAACGAGCTGCGCTGCGCGGAGCAGGCCATGCTCCAGCTTCACAAGCAATATGGCCGTTCCCAGCGGGACAGTATGCTGCTGAGCCTGCTGCACACCGAATACCGCAGCCTGGAGGAGCTGGAGCATTCACCGGCCCAGGTGGTTTTGGGCTGGGCGGGATATTGTGTCTGTATTGTGGAGAACTCCAGCCCCGCCTCCCTGGCAGAGGAGCTCCGCCCCATCTGTTCGGTGGTGGACACCGCCGGGCTTGGGAATAACCGCCATGTGCTATTGTTTTCCCTTTCACAGGAACAGGTCCCGGACTTTGAGGGGAAACTGCTCCGGACGGTTTCCAATCTTCCCAACTGCGGCCACATTGGGATTGGGCGGGTGTGTACCGACCCTCTGAAAATTTCCACCAGCTACCATCAGGCGCAGAATGCCTTTCAAAGTTCAGTACAAAACCAGGGCCCCGCGCTGTATAATGCCCTTGACACCCTTTCGGCGGCGGAGAAATTTCCTCAGGATGAGATCAATGCTCTGTTTCAGGCCATTGTCTCCCGCAATGCAGGCCAGACGGAGCGCATTTCCCAGTCGATTCTCCAGTCCCTGCGGGAAGAAAAGATCAGTATGCTGTTTGGCATCTCCCTTTGCTATCATCTGATCAACCGCTGTTCCGCCGCCCTGGAGCAGGCTGGGCTGGACAGCTCCGCATTGGTGCAGAAGCATTCCCAGTTTTTTGTTTCGCCCTCCAGCCGCTCCTTTGGAGAGCTGCTGGAAACCGCCGAATCCATCTGTCGGGATATCGCGGTTATGCTCCGGGAAAGTGCTCCGGCAGCCCCCAGCGGGCCCGTCCAGTCGGTGCTGGCCTACATACATCAAAATTATCAGAATTCCAACCTGACTGTGAAATTGATTGCCATCGAGCATGGGATGTCGGTTTCCAACCTCAGCCATCAGTTTAAGAACAGCATGGGGGTGAACCTGTCTGAATACATTGACCTCCTTCGTCTGACACAGGCCCGCAGGCTGCTGACGCAGACCAACGCCACCGTGGAGGCGATTGCCCAGGAATGCGGGTTTGGCTCCTCTGTCAGTCTGATACGAAAGATACGCCGCTATTACGGTATGACCCCCACTGAATATCGGAACTTGTGAAAAAGGCGCGCCATCGGCTGGTGCGCCTTTTCAGTTCTATTTTACCTGTTTTTTTACTGGCTGTAAAGTGGCCGTTGTTAGGCGTTAGGGAACTTATTTGGGCTGACGGTCATACATTCCCTGGTAAATGGCCACATAATCGTCAACCTTCAGCTTCTGGAGCTGGTTGAGGTGCTCCTGCCACTTTGCGTCGTCAATGCCGTTGGTGACAGACTCCGCGACAAAGGATTTCATGTAGGTGTCAATATCTGCAAACAGCAGGGTGATTTCCTTGGTGACGTCCGAGCTTTGGAGCAGGTCGGTGTAGATGATCTCCTTCTGGAAATAGGGGGCGTAGGCGTCCGCGGTTTCAACCTTGCGAAGCGTCAGTGGGTCAGAGCTGATGTCGCGGCCCTCGTCGAAGACGTAGAGGAACGCGGTCTCTCCCATAAACCCGGTGGTGAAGCGGAATTCATCGTTGTTGTTGTAGCCTGGGGCCGCGGGGTCAGTGATGCGGGTCCAGTTGGTTTTCCCCTCATCAGCCCATTTCCAGCCCACATTTTCCGCGCCCTGCCGCCAGTTGAGGAACATGGTTACATCGCTCATGCAGTAGTCCATCCAGCGCAGCAGGGGAGCTGGATCCTGGCAGGCGGAGGTAATCATATTGCGCATGGCGTAGGTGGAGGAGTTGTCGGAGCGGCGGGTCAGCTGGTCGCCGTTAGGCCCTTTCAGGGGGAGAATATGCTGGTAATTGTCGATCTGCCCGGCGGCAACGGTGTTGCCGATGGTTCCGGCAGAGAGGACAAAGTACACCGGAGGGTCGGACAGGCTCTTGGAGTTGTACTGCGCCCGGGGCTGAGAAAAGCCTTCGGTGTCCATCAGGCCGGCGGCAAACAGCTTGTTAAGGTACTTCAGGCCCTCATAGAACCGCTCATCGGCAGGCGCAAAGAAAACCTTCCCGTTTTCGACATTGTTGTAATGGGACGTATTGATGACGCCGAAGGAGCCAAACATAGACCGGATGGAAAAGCCCCCCAGCTCGCTGAACCCAAAGGGGATTTCGTCCACCGCGCCGTTGCCGTTCAGATCTCCGGCCTCCTTTGCCTTCATCAGAACCTCATAGAATTCGTCGGTTGTGGTGGGCATGGACGCCCCTAGCTTATTCAGCCATTCGGTGTTGATGTACAGGGCGTCGGATAGGATACTCCAGGGGCTGGAGTCCTCGCCGGTGGGCAGGGAATAGATTTTGCCGTCAGGGGCGGTGATCTTTGCCTTGATCAGGGGGTTTTTCTCCAGGAAGGCGTTGAGGTTGGGCATATACTTGGACAGCATCTCGTCGGTGACCTCCATCAGCGCCCTGCTGTTGGGGACAATGTCCACATTGCCGAAGATCGCGTCAGGCAGATCGCCGCTGGCGAATACAATGTTCACCCTGTCGGTCCAGCCGGAGGCGGGAACCTCCATCCAGTCAAATTGGACATTGGTTGCCTTTTCCGCCTCCTTCAGGATTTCCTTTTCTGAGAAGGACGAGCTTTTGTCCAAAGCGGACTTGCTGACCATAACCGAATACTTTACAGGATCCTTGACAATGGGGAGGCCCTGGAGATACAGGTTGCCCTCCATCTCGGGGGCGGCCTCCGACGGGCTGCTGGAGGCAGAGGAACTGGGGGCGGGAGAAGAAGCTGCCGCAGGCTGAGAGGAAGACTGCTGGCTGCTGGAACTGTCCGGGCTGGAGCAGCCAGCCAGGGAAGCGCAGACTGCTGCCGCGAGGGCCGCTGCCGCAAATCTTTGTTTGGTCTGTTTCATCTTTTAAATTCTCCTTTTTTCAACATCCGGCCCATGAAAGCCAGGCTGTTGTATTTGGCAGACTGGCGTTTATCCTTTGATGCCGCCAATCATAACACCCTTGACAAAGAATCGCTGGATAAACGGATACAGAATCAGCATGGGGACAGAACAGACAATGATGATTCCGTATTTCATGGTCTCCGCCAACCGGAGGGCTGCCTGAACCGCATGGGGATCTCCGTCGGTGCTGGAGGCCATGGCCTGGCTGACCAGAAGCAGATCCCGTATGATCAGCTGGAGGGGGAAATACTCCTGCTTGGAAAGATAGATCAGGGCATTGAAGAACCCGTTCCAATATCCCACTGCCGAATAGAGGGCGATCACGGCGATAATGGCCCCGGAAAGGGGAATTACGATTGAGGTGAAGAAATGCAGGTTGCTGCATCCGTCCAGATGGGCGGCTTCCAGCATTTCCTGGGGGATATTGGAGACAAAGAAGGAGCGGGTGATGATAATGTCATATACGGATACGCACCCCAAAATCACCATAACAGCGGGCTTATTCACCAGCCCAAGGCCCTTGACCACCAAATATGTGGGGATCAGGCCGCCGGAAAAATACATGGTGAAGACCATCAGCTTCATGATAATGCCCGCGCCGGGAAGGTCCTTCCGGGAAAGGGCATATCCCGCCGGTATTTTGCAGAAAAGGGAAAGGGCTGTTCCCAAAAGGGTGTAGATAATTGTGTTGCGGTAGCCGGTCCAGATGCGCTTTTCGTTGAAGATGGCCCGGTAGGTGTCCAGGTTCACCCCCTTTGGAAGCAAGAGGGTCTGGCCGCTGTTGATGGCTACCGGGTCGCTGATGGAGGCGGTTACCACAAAATACAGGGGATACGCTACAATCAGAGAAAAAATACCAAGTATGATATATACACATATATCGAAGATCAAATCGCTGCGGGTCAGGTGGACGCGGTTGCTTTTTGAGGCAACGGCTGCGGAAGTCTGCGGCATATTTCTTCCCCCTTTCTCACCACAGGCTGGATCCGGTGATCTTGCCGGATATGCGGTTGACCACCATCAGCAGGGTGAAATTGATCACATTGTTAAACAGCCCTACCGCCGAGGAATAGCTGTACTGTGCGCTGAGAATGCCTATTTTATACGTATAGGTGGATATAATTTCCGATACCTGCAGGTTTGCGTCGTTCTGCATCAGGTAGACCTTTTCAAACCCCACTGACAGGAATTTCCCCATATTCATAATGAACAGGATCACCGCCGTGGGGAGGATAGAGGGAAAGTCCACATACCGTATCCGCTGGAGCTTGCTTGCGCCGTCCACAATGGCCGCCTCATGGATTTCCGGGCTGACGCTGGAAAGGCTGGCAATATAGATGATGGACGACCATCCTGTATTCTGCCAAACACCGCTCCATACGTACAAATGGCGGAAGTATTTTGAGTGGCTTAAAAACAATATGGGGTCCTGAAAGCCCAACAGCCTGGAAAGAAGGATATTGACCAGGCCGCCCCGGGCCTGGAACATGACGTTGATAATGCCGACCAGCACAACGACTGATATGAAATGGGGCATATAGGAAATCATCTGCGTTGCCTTGCCAAACTTTTTGCTGGCGCATTGGTTAAGCAGGAGCGCGAAAACAATTGGAATGGGAAAGCTGGCGATCAGCGAGTATACGCTCAAGGCCATGGTGTTCCCCAGAAGGCTCCAGAACTGGGCTGAGGAAAAAAAACGTTTGAAATTTTCCAGCCCCACCCATGGACTGCCCAAAATGCCGTCCCAGGGATTGTAGTCCCGGAAGGCGATCTGGACGCCATACAGCGGTACATAATGGAGAATGACGATGTACAGGAGAGCGGGGAGCAGTAGGAGGTAAAGGTCCCAGTTGCGCTTGAGAAGCTTGACAGTGGGATTGACACGTTTTCTCCTTGGCGGGACGTCGGCCGATGTCGGGATAGCGGTTGATGAATCCTTCATAAAGTGAGTTTCGCCTCCGGTCTTTTGTGGTTTTGGGAATGATTTCAATATAGCAAATTTAGATGGATTGCACAATTATTTTGTGTTGAATCGGTTATCTGCTGTTGAATTTCGCAGGTATCATTTGTTGAACACAGCCTTTCAAATGTGATTTTGAAGGGCTGCGGCATTAGGCGGGAGCTGGATTGCCATAAAAAAACTCCCAAAGGAAACAATTCCTCTGGGAGTTTTTACCTGTTTCAACAGTCTGAAAAGATAGGATGCTGCCTACATCGTCGAGGTTTTGGCTGCAGGACGTTTCAGCGTCTTAAAGTCCAGCACTGACGCGAGAAGCCCCATCACAACAGCGGATATGACCAGCTCGCAGAACATATAGGAACCGTTATAGGTAACGGAGTAAACCCATACGGACATTCCCTCCGGCGCGTAGCTGTGCCAGATAATCACCCCGGACAGCACATGGCACACCAGCCGGATCAGGACCGCCAGGGCGCTGCCGAAGCCGATGGACACCACCCTATGGCCAGGGATTAGCTTTGCAAACAGGCTGGCCAGCCCCAGACAGGAGAAAGCAAGCACATAGTCCAGCAGGACCACCAAGGTGTAATTCAAAAAGTTGGCGACTGGCGGGGGATAAAATCCGGTTACCATGGAGACAAGGGAGTAGACAAAGGCGGTAAAGGTTCCCCATTTGGGGCCGTACCGGAAGGAGATGATCAGCAGCGGGACCATACTGGCTGCGGTAATGGAGCCGCCCTGAGGCAGGGTGAAGATCTTGACCATGGACAGGACCATGGCTAGGGCGATCATAATGGCGCTTTCGGTGATCATGCGGGTTTTTGTGGCGGATGCTTGCATTTTGCTCGACCTCTTTTCATGTTTTATTTTGGCCGGACAAAAAATGACGCCCCCATTACTGCCATTGACAGCTTCGGGGACGTGTGCTGGTTTAGATTGATATATCACGCCTTTCGCTCCCTACGCCGGTATGACCCGTATCAGGTTAAAAGGGTTGGAGACGCTGCTCCTCTCAGCCTTTCGGCACCCCTGCTTTGGCAATGTCAGTCGTTTTTATGCTTTGCAATGCTGATAGAACCATTGCAAAGACAGACGCCGCTGATTTGTCCAGTTCCATTATACCGGGTGAGAACGGATTTGTAAAGAAATTTTTTTGGGACTCCGCCCAAAGGCAGCCGCTGGGGCAGGATATTGGCGAAAAACCCTGGGGATTACAGATGGAGCCTTCTCAAGATCTCGTTGCGCAGGGCGGTCCCCTCGAAAATAAACAGGGAGGCCAAAGAGATGATGCTGACCGCCACACAGATGGCAGAGGGGTATACAATCCGCACCGCGCCGCACAAAATGAGGATGAGAGGGACGATTCCCAAAATGCTGTCTAAAATCAGGTAGATAATGTAGTCCTGTATCCGCAGGCGGAGGATCCGCGCCACCAGGGACATAATGACCATGGTACATCCGCAGAGGATCGGGACCACATAGTCAATCGACCACCCCCGCCACCCGGTCCACCAGTCCCACAGCAGGGCCAGCAGCGAGATGAGCGCTACTTGCCACAGGATGGTCTTGGGGATGTTGGTCCGCTTTTTCTCCACCAGCCACAGGGTTAGCCAGAGGCTTCCGAACCCTGCCGCCACAAACATGGACCACCACCCGCCGGAGGGAAGGCTCAGGTTGACCGCAATGCAGACCGCTGCAGCCACAACCCCGACAAAGGCCACGATCCGCAAAAATCCGCTGTAATGCCTGGAATAGGTGAGCCAGGGAAAGGGATTCTCCCGCAGAGGCTCCCCGGTCAGGTCCCCCTGGCAGAGGGGGCACCTTTTCAGGGCCCCGGCCACTGATATTTTACATTTTTCGCAGCTTCGCATACTGATCATCCTTTTCATATGGGGAATGGGAATCTACCGGTTTTCCTCTGCAATTTCATCCTGGAAGGGGCTGGCGCTGATCTCGGCCTCTACCCCCAGGGAGGTGAGGAAACGGAAAAAGGCCCGCTGTACGTCGGTGCTGAGGAAGGGGGAGGTAAAGCTGATGGTAAACCGGTCCTGGAAGGAGCACATACATGCCTGAAGGCGGTTGGTAGCGGTGAATACGTCAAAGGAATCGATAAAGGGGGTCAGCTCCCTGGGCATGGTCACCCGCCCCACGTTGGAAAGTGCTGCGGTGATCTCCCGCTCGGCGGCCCAGTTGGCGATCCGCAGGACAGGGTCCTTCAGCACAAGGGGGACCAGCTTCATGGGCAGGCTGTGCTCCAAGGCGCAGAGCTGGTTCATCCGTTCCCCTAGGTGCTCCTTGTTCAGCCACTTTTGGAAGCAGCCGTTTACATATTCAATGATGTCCTCCAGCTTTTCCCCCTGCCTCCGGAAATCATACCCCACGTTGATGATCCCAAAAAAGTTCCGCGCTGATACCGATGGAAAGTAGTTGCGCAGGTTGACCGGGATGGTAATCACCACCGGTTTTTTCTGGTCCAGCAGGCTCATCTCCTCGTGGATGGCCAGAATCATAACCGCGGTGAGGAAGACTGTCAGGGTGGTGTGGTAGGCGTGGGCCTGGGCCAGCAGCGCCTTCACTGACATGGTCCCCTCAATGACCCCAATGCGGTTTTCCGGGAACCGGGGACCGCCCAGCCGGTAGGCTGCCGGGGACTTTGGCTGGCGGGTTTTTCCCATTTTTTCAAAGTATTTGGAGAAACTGTCATCCTGCTTTTGGTTTTTGGAGGCGTCGTAATCCAGGACAGGGGGCGTTTCCCTCAGTTCCTCCCCGTGGGCTTCCAGCAGATAATAGTAGACCAGAACCTGGAGAAAGTTTAAAGCCCCTGTTCCGTCGGACAGGGCGTGGTAAACCTCCAGGCTGATCCGTTTCTGGTAGTACATGACCCGGAACAGCAGGTTCTTTGCATCCCCGTTGTACAAGGGGGCGCAGAGAGGAGTGGACTCCGGCTCCACTACAGGATGCTGGGCGCTGTCCTCAAAGTAATACCAGAACAGGCCCTTTTTCAGAATAGAACGGTAAAAGGGGAACTGGACCATGGTGCGGTCCAAAGCGTGCTGGAGAATCTCCGGCTCGATCTCCTCATTCAGCTGGCAGGCAAAGCGGAACACCTTGCTGTCCCGCCGGGTGCTGGTGGAGGGGAAAATTTTTGCCGCATTGTCCAGGCGGCTCCACTGCGGGTTTTTTCCGCTTCCCATGGGGTATCATCCTTCCAGAAATTCGTTGATTATATCATAGGTCCTTTTCACCAGGTCAAACCGGGCCGGAAGGGAAAAATACCCGTGAAGGGCGTCCGGCATCCGGCGTATCTCCACCTCGTTCCCGGCTTCTCCAAGGCGTTGGCCGTAGGCCTCTCCCTCGTCCCGCAGAGGACAGAATTCCGCCGTGACAATCAGCGTCTTCGGCTGTCCGCGGAGGTCTTTTGCCAGTAGCGGGGCATAATAGGGGTTTTCCAAATCTGAGGGGGAGGATTGATACAGCTCCATGTATTCGCACACCCGCTTGGAGGTGAGCAGATAGCCGGAACCGTTTTCCCGAATGGATGGGAATGGGGAGGCATCGCTGTGGTCGTTGTGGACAGCAGGATAGATCAGTATCTGCCGCCGGGGCATAAACTCCCCTCGGTCCTTGGCCAGCAGGGAAACGGCTGCCGACAGGTTTCCCCCGGCGCTGTCCCCAATGAGCACAATGTCCTCCTCCCGAACCTGGAACTGGGCACTCTCCCGAAAGATCTCCTTGGCCGCTGTGTAGCAATCCTCCAGCCCTGCCGGAAAGCGGTGCTCCGGCGCCAGCCGGTAGTCAATAGAAGCCACGGTACAGCCCGTGATATGGGCCATATCGGAGCACACCCCATTATAGCTGTCAATGTTTCCAGTCACCCATCCCCCTCCATGGATAAAAATCAGCACAGGGCGGCTTGCGATTTCCTCGCTGGGGGAAAAGATGCGGATGGGGATTTCATGGTCCTGACAGGGGACCTTATGGTTCCAAATACGGTACAGCTCCGGGCGTATCAGACGGATGGAGGTGAGGTTGGTCAGTTCCCGTTCCAGTTTATAGGTCTTCCGAATATCTATTTCCGGGTAGGATAAGGCCTTTAAGGCCGCGCGCATCGCTTTGTTGATTGCCATGAATTTGTTCTCCCTGTTTTTTCTTTATATTATAGCGCATTTGTCTTACGGTTTCTATATTTTTTCAGCTGCGGAGAAAATTTTCATAGACGCCCGGGCGGGGGAACATCGCCGCTTTTACCTTCCGAAACCCATTCCCCCTTATTTCTTCTTCAAAATCTACCCAAAAGCCCTAAAACGGCCTGCAACACAGTGACAAACTCCGCTCTCGGCCATCTGCTATAATCAAGGTATCCAAAAGGGGGCGCAGGCCCCCTTCCCAATTCTATGCGCCGTAGCGTATAAAAAGAACATACATAAAAAGAAAGGCGGACAGACAGATGGAAAACAGGGCGGACATATACGGGGTTGGATTGTTGGAAAAGGGCAAACATCTTGTACGGCAGATCTCCGGGGGCATCCAGTGGGCGGCAGTCCTGGTTATGGGATTTCTTCTTTCCAATGTGGTATTGCCTGGCAGCGTCTCCCCCTTTGGCCTGGCATACAGTATGGCGGCTCCTGCGGCATACCGGATACCGGCCATTGCGGGGGCCGCCATGGGGGATTTGTTTCACTTTGCGGGAAAGTTGGGCGGCTTTATGGAGAACGGCTTTTCCGGCGTTGCGTGGAGATATCTCCTGGGGATCCCCATTGCCTTGGCGGTGGACCGGGGGTGCAGGGCTCTCTTAGGAGTGAAGCCGTCTAATACGGTGCATTTAACGGGGGTATTTGGGGCGGCGGTGCTGCCGTGGCTGGCAGCCGGCCTGTTCCGCCGGGCCAGTGTCAGCGACCTGGTTCTGGCAGTCTGCCAGGGGGGAATGGCGGCTGGAGCCTGTTGGCTCTTCCAGAGGGCATTCCAGTGGATGGAGGTGCTCCCCGGACCTCGCACCCATTCAGGGGCGTCGCCCCGGGACCGGCCGGAGGCCGCCGATATTGTGAGCGTCCTTTTGACCGGGGGGCTGCTGTTTGCGGCGCTGTCCAGGTGGTGTATTGGCCGCGTGTCAGTAGGGCGGGTGCTGGCGTTGGCGGCAGTCCTGGTGTGCAGCTGCCGGAAAACCAACTCCGGCCTGGGGGCCGCGGCGGGGGTGACAGCAGGGGTTTTGGCTGCCCTCTGCGGACCCCAAAGGGGCCTTGGAAGCTTCCCGGGGGAGACTCTGCCGGGGATATGGGGAATCGGCGGGCTGCTGGCCGGAATGTTCGCGCCCCTTGGAAGGGGCTTCTGCTGCGCGGCTATGCTGTTGGGTGAGACGGCGTCGGTGTTCCTCTTTGCCCAGGATGAACGGACTTACATATTGCTGGCAGAGGCGTTGGCGGCGAGCGTGCTGTTCCTGATGCTGCCGGCCAAGGTGGTAAACCTGGCGGTTAAGTGGCTGGGAGGGGATCTGCCTGGGGACAGCCCTCCGGTGGGGGAACTGCTGCTGAACCGTCTGCGCTGTGCAGGGGCTGCGCTGGCCGATATTGCCCGAACCACCGAAGCTGTCTCCGAACGGCTGGCGGAGCGGGAGCTGCCCTGCTCCGATTCCCCGGACCAGATCTACCGGAACACAGTCCTGAAGGTCTGCCGCGGCTGTTCCAATGGAATGGAGTGCTGGGCGGAGCGCTATTCTGATTCTGCGGAGGGGATGAGCAGGCTCCATCAGCTTTTGCAGCGGCAGGGAGGCATTGCCGGACCCCAGGAGATTTCCGCCTGCTTCCCCCGGGGCTGCTGCCAGCCTGGCGAGCTGGCCATACAGGCGGAACGGGATTTCCGCGAACATTTGGCCCAAAAAGAAAAAAAGCGGGTTTCAACCCGCGTGAGAGGGGTGGTAACCGACCAATTTGAGGGGCTTTCCATGGTCATGGACGGCATGGAACAGCAGCTCAGAAGCCTCAGCCGCGCCAGCCCTTCCCTGTGCGGGCAGCTCGCCCAATACTGTGAGAAAAACCGGATGGATCCCTTTGAGATCAACTGTTACGAGACGGCCAGCGGGAGGCTCACCGTTGAGCTGGTGCTTCCGTTCAGGCGGATGGAGCGGATCGACAAGGCGGATCTGGCCATTGCCTTGGGAGAAGTCTGCGAAAGGGATTTCGATATGCCCCAGGTGGAGGCCGGACAGCAGGATGGAGCGGTCCGGCTGCGGTTTCGGGAACTGCCCTCCTTCCGCCTGGAGACTGGGTCCGCCCAGCTGAGCGTTTCCGGTTCCCGCATCTGTGGAGACAGCTGCAGCACCTTCCAGGACGAGGAGAACCGCGCCGCCATGCTTATCAGCGACGGCATGGGAACAGGGGCCCGGGCGGCCATGGATTCTGCCATGGCGTCGGGCCTGTTTTCCCGGCTGCTGTGCGCGGGGATTGCGCCTGCGGCGGCGCTGAAACTGGTCAACGGGGCCTTGCTGGTAAAGTCCGACGAAGAATCCCTGGCTACGCTGGATCTGGCAAATGTGGACCTGTACACCGGCAAGGCAGAGTTCTTTAAGGCAGGCGCAGCCCCCACCTTCCTGCGGCGCGGGGGACACGCCGGAAGTGTGGAGGCTGCCTCGCTGCCTGCGGGAATTTTAAATAATGTGGACTTTGAACATGCAGCGGTTGCACTGCGGGATGGGGATCTTATCATCATGGTCTCCGACGGGGCGGTTCAGAACGGGGCCGATTGGATCGGCCTGGAGGCAGAGCAGTTTGAGGGAAAAGATGTGGAGGAATTTGCGGAACGTCTGGCCAAACGGGCCCGGGCCAGAATGAAGGACGGAAAGGAGGACGATATCACAGTTTTAGTGGGAATGCTGGTGAGATGCGACAGGTGACCGGCAATGGGGTTTACAGAATCCCTATTCCCTCTGACAGTTCAGTCATCACCAGCACCTTGGTGCGGGGAATCTTTGCGTCGGAAGCAGCCTGGCTGGAGGTCTTCTTGCCCTTGGGATCCGGCTCTTCCGGAGGGGAGTTCAAGAGGGTGCAATAGTAAGTAAAATATTCCCCTGTAGGGTTAAACGCCGCATCCACCATGGAGCCACCACCGCTGCTGGAAATCCAGATCCCCGCTGTGCCCTTGGAAAGCTCCGGGGCAAAGTCGTAATCGGTCACAGCATAATCCGTCGCAGGGACAAACTGATACACGCCGCCCTCGGGCAGGGGAAAGGTCTGGGACAGGTACTTGGCGGGGAAGTTCAGGAAGGTCTTTATGCTCTCATCGGTGGGCAGCTGGTCCAGCTGGATGGGCAGGTCCTGAAGTTTCTGGTTTTTAGCGGTTTTGTAAAGATGCAGGGCAGATTCATCGGGTAGATATGTCAGTTCCCATAGACTGTACCGGTCTTTTGCAGGGACTGCCAGGGGAATGGAGAACCGGGTGACAGAGCCGGAACTATCCACCGATGCGGTAGGGGGTGAAAAGAGATAGACCGCATCGGTCTCCTGGATCCCTATTTGTGTGCGGACGCTGCGCATGGTCCTTTGGGTAAAGATGGATTCCCAGGAAACGTCGGAGGCAAGCAGCGTCTCATCCGGGCCCGGGGTGTGGAATACCGCCGCCGAGACGGCGATATAAAGGCTGACCAGTACAACGGCACAGGTGATGGCAATCTGCCCCTGGGGGGTGCGAAAGAAATCCTTGGTTCGAAGCCATCGTTTCAGATCAGAGCGGAAATTTTTTTGATTTTGCCTTTGTGCCTGGCGGCGCGGGGGAGCCTTTGCCATTGGATTTCACCTCGTTATCATAAATAGACTGCAACCTGAAACCCTGTCGGATCAGGCCGGATTGTGAAGAAACAGAGAAATAGATATTATTATTATAGCAAATTAAGGGGGAGGGAAAAAGGACTTAATTGTAACAATACCTTTGCTATATATTGTACATATTGCCTGATTTTTTGTCCATAAATTTGTTTTTAGACCCTGTTGACCAGCGCAGGGCGATTTGCCGCGGATATTTGCCCTAACGGCGGCATATTTATAGAAAAGATACACAGGAATACACGGTGAAACTGTCCGCGCCGCGGCGGATAGTTTGCAGAAGGAGGTGAAGGGGATGCTCTTTTTTTCTCTGAAGCTTGGAAAAAGGCAGAGGGGCGTCCTGTTGGCGGCACTGGGCGGCGCTGCAGTCATTCTGGCGGGATGGGGGATGCTGGGCGGTCCTAGGGATGGCCTCAGCCCTCAGGATAAGGCAGTTCCAGTGTCAGCGCAGGCTGTACAGCAGGGGGACGCATCCCACAATGAGGGAAGGCTGGCCTTTCTCCAGGGCCTGGGATATCAGACAGAGCAGGAACCGGAGGAGGTGGTGGATGTGTTGATTCCGGAAACCTTTGATACATCCTACGAAAACTACAATGCCCTCCAGAAGCAGCAGGGCTATGACCTGGAGAAATACCGGGGGAAGAAGGTGAAGCGCTACCGGTACAAAATACTCAACTATCCAGGCAAAAACGTCTCTGCAGCCGCCACGATGCTGGTGTACAAGGGGGAGATACTGGGAGGGGACGTGACAGTAGGCGGGGAGATATCCCAAGTGAGAGGGCTGGCGTTCCCAGAGGAGCCGCCGCAGTCATAGGGCCGGGGAGGGCTGCCAGCGGGCAGGCCCTCCCCTTTTCCGCAGTGTGGAATTTTCTGCCCGGTATACCATTTTTCCCTGGTCTATGGTATACTGAAAGGCAAAAGAGGGCAGGCCGAAGGCAGCGGTTATAGGCCAGCGGCAAATCTCCGCCCGGCAAAGGAACGAGGCAAATGGAACAGATCAGGCTCGACAAAGCCATATCCGTCCTTGGGGAGCACTCCCGGCGGGATGTGAAAAAGCTGGTCTCCCAGGGCCAGATCACTGTAAACGGCAGGGTTGCCAGAGGGGCGGAGGAAAAGATAGACCCCGAAAGGGACGAGGTGCGGATTTGCGGCAGAAAGGTGAGCCTGACCCCCCATGTTTACCTGATGCTCAACAAGCCCCAGGGGGTGGTCAGCGCCACCCGGGATCCGTCGGAAAAAACGGTTGTGGACCTGGTTCCCAGAGAATTGTACCGCCGGGATATCTTCCCGGCAGGGCGGTTGGACAAGGACACCACGGGATTTGTCCTTCTCACCAACGATGGGGCCTTGGCCCACCGAATTCTGTCCCCGAAAAACCACATTCCCAAAACCTACATAGCGGTTTTGGACCGCCCTGTTGACCAAAAGGCGGTGGAACTGTTCGCCGCCGGGATGGACCTGGGGGATGGAGAGATCTGCAGGCCGGCGCTGCTGGCAGAGGAACCCTCCTGGGAGGTGCAGCCAGCGGCAAGAATTGTCCTGCGGGAGGGACTTTATCATCAGATCAAGCGGATGTTTGCCAAAACGGACCGGAAAGTGCTGGCCCTGCGGCGGATCGCCATGGGCGGCGTGGCGCTGGATCCTGAACTGGCCCCCGGCTGCTGCCGGGAGCTGACAGCGGAGGAACGGGAGCTGCTGACAAGGGAGACGGCGGACTACAGCACCTGCACCAGGGGGCTGGAATAATCGGTTCTTTGATTTCCGTTGCACTGTTCTGAAAAGACAAAGAGGCGGTCTCCCTTTTCTAGGGGAAAGGAGGACAGGTCGATCTGCGCCGTCCCTTTCCCGGACAGCGGCAGAGCGATGTTGCCATAGTACTTTATAACTGTCCTGCCGCTGTCTGTGACGGCTGCGGAAATGCGCTCGTTTGGAGACAGAGACGGCTCGTAAACCGGGGCGTTGAAATAAGGGACTTCCAGGATATTCCCCTTTCTCTCAGGGGATCCGGCGGAAAAGGTTTCCCGTCCTTTGTCCTTTAAGGTCAGCTTCCACCCCTGTATCTTTCTCTTGGACGCTTTGGAGACCGGTTTTAAGGCTGCGGGCCCCTGGGGGAGGGTTTTCTCCTTTCCCAGTCCCCCTTCTGCCCCGGAGGTAAGCAAGACTGTCTCCGGGTTCAGATTCAGGGCCGGCCGGGCATACATTTCCATAGAAGGGGTGGCCGGAGTATGGAGAAGGCCGCCGAAGTGGGTTAGGACAATTCCCACCTGGACTTTGCGGGCGGCCTGATCGTATCCCTCAAAGGAACGGGTCCACCATTCCAGCCCCGCTGTATAAACCTTTTTATCCTTAAATCCATATGCGTTGGTTTCCGCCTCTTCGTCGGAGAGGAAGAAAACCCTGTCGCCGTTTAAAATATCAGGGGCCGCCGGAACAGGCGGGATTGTGGGGTTGTAGGCGTCCCTTTTGGCGCGGTATTCCCCGTCGCTTTTAAAGGTGGACAGTATGGCGTCTTGCTCTGCCCTGTCAAAACAGGCCTCCTCAAAGTGTTGGCACCACTTTCTCGCGTCGCTGTTCTGCCAGACGGAGGCGGGTCTGTCCGGGCTCCAGCCGCCTTCCTCTGAGGCCAGGAAATGGATCAGAAAATTTCTCCTGATCTCCCCGCTCAGCTTATGGGTGCCCGGGACGCAGTTGGCCAGCAGGAACAGCGGACCTTCGCAGAGATTCCCCTCTCTGTCCCGGCAGGTTCCGCCGTTTCCCCCAGTGGAGAGGATTCTCCAGGGGATAGGAGGCCTGTCTGCGCTGTCCAGGGCGCCGAACCACAGATAGGTATAGCCCCTCCACCTATCATAGCTAAAAAGGGGACTGGTCCCCAGCGCAATGGCGGGGACTTTTAGGGGCTTTTTCAATCTTTCCAGCATTCCCGGTATTGCCATTTCTGTATCCTCCCTCTGTTTCTGTACCGCGTTTTGACCGCTGCTTTATGCTGATTATAGCTGTTTTTTCCCTTGGCCTCAAGGGCTTTTTTTATGTCCAGTTCTGCAAAACGGCGAGTTGGAATGGTTTTCCCTCTTGAAAACCGGGCCTTAAACGTATAAACTAAAAGATAGCAAAAAAGGAAACAGTCTCCCCGGACCATAAGGGATGTCTGGGGACAGAAGGGATAGAAGTGCATGAAGAAAAATTGGAAGCTGTTCCTGCTGGCGTTTACCGCCGCAGCGTCCAGCCTGTGTCTGACGGTGAACGCCGTGGACGTGCCCAGCATCCTGTCATCCTCCTGCCTCTGCGAGCAGCTGTGTACCAGCGAGAGCATAGACGGAAGCTGTCCGGTCTGCCGGGAAAACTACCATGATTGTAAGGGGACCGTTCGGTCCCCTTCCGAGGCTGCCCCAGGGGAATCCTCCCAGGGCGGTTTGGTCATTTACAGCTTTGAAAGCCTTGCCCCGGATGTGGCGGTCCAGCAGTCAGAGGGTACAGACCTTTCCTCCCTGCGGTTCCCCGTTTCCCTGCGGGGAGAGATCCGGAACCAGGGGGGAGAGCTGGAATCGGTCATGATTGCCGTCACTTGGGAGCTGGACCCCTCCGGCGGTGCGGCGGCCTTTCAAGGGGATGTGCCGGGGGAGTATCGCTTTATCCCCCTGATCCCATCCCGCTATTCGGTGGCGGGGGGAGTAGCCCTTCCCAGGATTACCATCCAGGTGGGCGGCGGGACGGGGACGCCCTCTGCCAGCAGCACAGCCTCCAGCAGCAGCACAGCTGCTAACAATATAGCTGCTGGCGTTTCCTCTGGGCAGCCCTCCTCTCAGGGCAGTTCCACTCCTCAGGTTTCCCAGGCCTCCCAACCCCAGAGTTCCCAGACCAGCCAGCCCGACCGGCTATCTGGCAGCGGCCCTGTGGAATTCCGGTTTGAAAAGGAAGCCTATGAGGCCATGAGGGGGGCTCCCACCTTGACTGCTGCCGTCACCGTCTCCGGCGGTGCCTCCCTTGGGGGATCGGCGGTGCTGTACCTGGACAATCAGGAAATGGAGCGGAAAAATGTCACCGTGGCCGGGGCCTATCCTTTTACCGTGAAGGTGCAGGACCTTCTGCCGGGCAAGCACGTTCTCCGGGGGGAGTACATTCCCGCCGGGGAGCGGTCTGCCGCTGCCATTGTCACCGCGGAGCTGGAGATCAAAGGTGGGGCCTTTACGGTTCAGACTATGCCCTCTGCTGAAAACCTGACCTATGGCCAGACCCTTTCAGAATCCGAAATCAGTCCCGGGACCGTGGTGGACAGCCTTGGGGCGGCGGTGAAGGGGGAATTCCAGTGGAAGGACCCGGATTATATGCCCAAAACAGGCCCTTCTGAGGTCTATCCAGTGGTATTCCGCCCCGAAGACAGCTCTTCCGGGGAAACCATAGAGATGCAGGTCCAGGTGGGGGTGCGTCCCGCTGTCCTGACCGTTACAGAGGTATCCAGTTACGGACGGGTATATGACGGCTCCCGCCGTTTGATGCGCTGCACCATTGGCTTTGAGGGGCAGCCGGAGGATGCCCGCGACGACCGGGTGGTCATTGTGGGGGAGGTGCTTCTCGGCAGCCCTGTGGGCGGCGGAGCCTCTGGCGACGTGGGCCGGTACAGGGCTGTGGATCTCCAGAACCTATTTCTGGCGGGCATGAACTCGGAAAACTACACCCTGGAGGGCGTCGCCGCCCTGGAAGATGTTCCCCTAGAGAGGGAGATTGAGATCACCCCTGCCAGGCTGACCGTTTCCGTTAGGGAGCCTGTTGTCATCACCATGGGGGACCCCATGCCGGAGCTGGCCCAGGAGGACCTTTCCATTTTGGGGTTGGTGCCTGGGGAGACTGACTCTGAAATCGACTTTGAGGAGATGTCCACCTCCTGCACCCCGGAAAACAGCCGGGAGCCGGGCAGCGGTACCATAAAGGCTGAAGGCTTGGAGGCGGATAACTACATCATTGATTATGTCCCCGGTGAGCTCATTATTGAGGAAATGGTCTTTGATGGACTTCCCTATGATGTGGAGGGGGAAAAGGGGGCCAACGGCTGGTATACAGGGGAGATCACCCTGACCCCTAATGACAGCGCGGGACGGTTTCAGTTTATCAGCGTCAACGGTGGCAGATCCTGGGACGATTCTGTAACAATTGACGAGGAGGGAATTCATGAGCTCTCCATTCTGATGGGCACTGCCGCAGGCCGGGACGGCGTTTCTGTGGAGGTACCCGCCTTTTCCTATAAATTGGATGAAGAGGCCCCTCAGTTGGGTCGCATGAAAACCAATTACAGCGAGGACTGGACCAATGAAGATGCGTCCTTTACCCTCTCCTGTGAAAATACCCCCGCTTCCCCGGTGACATTTTATGTCCGGGTCAACGGTGGGGAATGGAGCCCTATTTCAGGGGATACCTACACCACTGCCAGCATTCAGACAGTGGAATTCAAGGCTGTTTCGGAGAGCGGGCAGGAGAGCCCCCCCTCCCAGGAATACGAAGTGAAAATCGACAAGGCGGGGGCGGGGAAGCCCTCCTTGACCGGCGCATCCCCAAACTGGACGGCGGAGGAGGCAATCCTGACTGTCAAAGCCCCTTCCCCCATGCCGGAGAGCGGCATCAGGGAATTTTCCTATTCCACCAATGGGGGAAAGCGCTGGAGTGACCCTATTGAATGGGAGGAGGATGGAGAGAACCGCTTTATCATCGACGAGGATGGGGACTATACCAACAACATTCTGGTGCGGATTGTCACCAATGTGGGCAGCGAGGGGGAGAGCGTCCCCTATACGGTGAAGCTGGACAGCTCCGAGCCGGAGTTTTCCGTCTCTGCCGTCTCAGACGGGAAGTCCTATGAAGAGGGGGAACCCTCAGAACAGCCCATCACCTTTACCATCACCCCGGAGGAGGGGGAGGATATTCCGTCGGGCGTGACCTATTTTTACAGCACAGACGATGGCGCGCAGTGGACCGCCCTGGCCGGGAATCAGCTGATGATCCACCCCACGCAGACAGTCCAGAGGACCGCCTATACCTTTAAGGCAGTGACCGGGGCGGGGGTGGAAAGTGAGGAGGAAACCTTCCGGGTGCTGCTCTACCGCCCTTCCTTTACCCCGACCAGGGCGTCGGGACCTGCCGGTGGATGGAGCCGGGAACAGGTGACCCTCGCCCCCTCCGGGGGATTGCCCGAGGATCAGCTGGAAAGCTATGAATACTGCGTCACTGAGACGGACCAGAAACCTGGAGAGGACGCAGAGTGGGAGGCCTTCCAGCGGGAGCTCAATGTCTACCGGGAGATGGACGCCTATTTTTGGTTCCGGGCAGTTTCCCTCTGCGGGACCAGAGGAGGGGAATCCTCCAGCCCGGTCCATCTGCAGATTGACCGGACGGCTCCAGTGATCCGCAGGGAGTCGGTGGCGGATATCACCGAAAATGCCGCTGTTATTTCCCTGGAAAGCGGGGAGTCGGGAGAGGTTTATTACTTGTTGGAATCAGGGGGTTCCTCTGAAGATGGTCCGGAAGCAGAGGAGATTGCAGAGGGAACCTCCACGGGGAAGATAGACGGACAGGCTAGTTTCCCCATTATGGGGTTGGAATCCGGCGGGGAATACACCGTTTCCTTGGTGGTAAAGGACCGGGCGGGAAACCTTTCCCGTCCCGCGCAGCTGAGCTTTGTCACCAAGCCGCCCATGCCCCAAGGGGTGTTGACCGAAATCGACTACCAGGAGGAGACCATCCGTTTTTCCTCCCAGTATGAGCTCAACGACAGCCCGGACTTCCCCGATGCAGGGGAAATTGTCAGCGGAACCATTTCCGCCTATATCCCGGGGCCGGGAGAACCGGCGCGGACTCTTTACCTCCGCTCCAAGGCGGAGGGGGATCTCCCTGCCAGCGATCCCATGGAGGTGACCATTCCGCCCAGGCCGGAAAATACCGCGTCAGTGGAGATTGATTACTATGGGGAGACCGTATCCCTGGAGCCGGGGATGCTCTACTCCTTTGACGGGGAGGAATTTGAGGAGGCGGATGGCCCTGTTTCCATTTCCGGCCGGATACCGGAGGAGGATGAGCGTGTGACCCTCTCCTACCGCATGGCCGCCACAGAAACACAGTTTGCCAGCGCCATAGAGGGAATAAATATTCCCGCCCGCCCCGCTGCGCCTCCTGCCCCTGCCTTAAAAGAGCAGGGCAAGGACTCCATCACGCTGGACGGAGCGGAAAACGGCGCCTATTACCGCTGCGACGGCGGCAGTTGGCAGAAGAGCATGGTATTCCAAGGACTGGCTCCTTCCACTGCCTATACCTTCGAGGCCTATATTCCGGCCACAGAGCAAAACTTTTCCTCCCGGGAGAGCCAGTCCAGCGAATTCGCCACCCTGTTCGCCCTGCCGGAGGAGGACGCGGCGGCCATCAGCTTTGAGGATGAGACCATTACCTACGACGGCCAGAAATACGAGGTCAGCCTGGACGAGTCCTTTGAGGATATCATTCGGGACGGCGGCTCTATTTCCGAATATATCCCTGCGGCGGGCAGCGGGGAGGGGACCTTATATATCCGCGCCAGAGGGGACCGGGAGACGTCTCCCAGCGAGGGGGAGGCCTTTTCCCTTCCGGCCCGTCCGGAGCCGCCGGTGATCCGGGCGGCGGCAGGGCTTTACAACATTATGGCAGTCTACGGAGATAACCAGGAGTTTTATCTCGCCGAGGCCGGAGACAGCGAGGACATCGACTGGGATGAAGTCCGCTGGCAGGATTCCGGCAGCTTCCGGGGACTGGAAGCTGGGACGGAGTATGTCCTCTATGCTCAGGTGGCCTCTGGGGAAAACAGCTTCCGCTCCGAAAGGGTCCAGGCCCGAGTGAAGACCCTTGCCTCGGTCGCAGTACAGACCGGTGGGGAGGGGGAGGGCCAGGGAACCGCCTCTGTATTGGTCAACGGCACGCCCCTTTACGCCGCCGAGCCGGGAGACGTCCTGGAATGGCGGGCAGAGGGCAGCAGCGAGTATACCCCTTCCCTGTCTGTGGAGGGGACCGCTGGGGAGATTTCCGGGCCGTACCGGGAGGGGGATGCTTGGATCTGGCGCTCCACTGTCTCGGATGAGGATCAGGAGATCGAAGGGACGGTGGACTTTGGCCAGAGGAAGCTTGTCTCGATACAGCCGACCGTAAAGACCGTATCGCTCACTGCCGGTTCCCAGGCCAATGAGAGCGTCAGTGCCATACAGGACCACCTGGAGGGAACGGTGCCGGTGCAGGCCCTTTACGACAATGGGGCTTGGGAGGAGATGTACCTCCCCTATATCCTTTCGGAGGACTCCGAAGACTGGGAGCCAAAGGGCGGAGAGTACCTGTTTTCCGCCCAGTCGGAGGAGGACGGGGATATCTCCTGCGATGTGAAGGTGATCGTCCATCCGACAGTGGCTGCAGTGGACGCGGGCGGGGACATCTTCCTCCCTGTCAGTCCAGAGGGATATTCCCTCTCTGATATCCCCCTGCCGGAGACAGCCAGAATCCGCTATTCCTCTGGAGAAGAGGAAGATCTGGATATCCAGTGGGACCGTCCCGCTGTCCCCGGCGGCTTTGGAACCCGGGAGGGAAGACTTTCCTTTATTGGGGAAATAGAGCTGCCGGAATGGGCTGTGGGGGAGGCTGAGGTCTCCGTCACCGTTGCGGCGGTGGAGCAGGAGGACATCAGCCAATTCCTTACCCTGTCCATAGAGGGGTGGGAGTACGGCGAACCGGCCAAGGCGCCCAAGGCAGAGGCGGAACAGGGAGTTTCCCTAAATGACACCGCCTTTACATACACATACAGCGGCATTGCCCTGGACGGGAGTCCTCTGGAGGATTCGGAGGAGCCCCCGGAGAAGGCGGGGGTCTATACCCTTCGGGCAGTCTATCAGGACGCGGAGCAGGCGGGTTCCGTCACAGCGCCTTTGGAGATAAAGGCCGCGCCCCTGACCGTGGCGTCGGCGGAGCTGCCTGTCAAGGCCTATGATGGGCAGTCCGGCGCGGAAATTTCCTCTATTGCCCTGGATGGGGCGAAAAACGGGGATGACCTTGTACTCGGAAGGGACTTTGAGGCAGCGGGAATCTTCTTTGAGGATGGACAGGTGGGCTCCGCCAAGGCCGCAGAGGGCGGCCTCGTGCTCTGCCTCACAGGACGGGCCGCCAACTATACCATTGAGCCCTCCTTCCAGGCTGTGGGGGAAATTGCCCTGGGAGAGGGCCGGGACAACCCTGCCTACCAGTCCACCCGCGCCCAGATGGAGGAGCTGCACATCATCACCAACCGGACCCCCACCATAGGGGATGTAAAGTTGCCCAAGGGGTGGAGCTTTACCAGAGATTCCTCTGAAAAGCTGCTGGGGGATAGCCAGTCGGAGTATCAGACGTTCTCCTTCCGGTATACCTCCCAGGATGAGAACTACGGCGATGTAACCGAGGATATCTCCATACCGGTTACGACGGTTGCCGCCGGCATTGAGGGCGGGGAGATACAGCTCCTTCGGCTGGAAAAGCTGGGGGAGGCCCGGCGGCTGCCCCGGGTCGGGGTTTCGGTACTTGGGGCGCAGCTTCCCGGCAGAACACCAAGCGCAGATGATTTCTATTGGTTCTCCCGCAACAATCTTGTGCGGGTCGAGGACGCCTACGCCACCCCCATGGGGGATGGGGTCGGCCTTCTGGAGCTCCGGTATGAGGGGAGCGCCGCACCGGCTGCCTGCCTATTGGTGGAGATCAACAGCGGCAATCCCTCCAAAAACACCATGGCGGATCTTCTGGAAATTGCGGAGGATATCAACCGTCTGTTGGGCAGCGCCAGCGGAAACTTAGAAGAAGAGGAGCGGGAATTTTTGCAGTCTGTGATCCAGGGGGCCTCTAAGGTACAGGGAGGCCAAACCCAAACCCTGACGCTGGAACAGGCAGAACTTTTAGATGAGTTCCAGCAAAAGGGCCTGAATGTGACGCTGGAAACCCTTCTGGAATCTGTCCCAGGCACGCCTGCACCAGCGGATGTTTCCGGCTGGGGGATTGGGGCCGCAGCCAGGGCCGAGGTTAACGACAAGGTGATGCTGGCCGTCACCCCGGTTCAGCCTACAGCGGGGTCGGCTATGGAGCTGGAGCTTGCGCTGACCAAAAATGGCGCCCCTGTAGAGGGGGAACTTTCCAGCGCGGTTTTCCTGCGCATGACCCTCCCGGACGGCATCTCCGCAGACGCCATTGGGGAGATCCATCAGGCCAAGGGGGAGAGGGCCAATGACTGGACCCCCATCCCCTTCCGAAAGGATGGGCAGGACATTACAGTCAAGCTGGACTCCCTGGAAAAAATACATCTTCTGACAGGGGGGAACGGCGGGGACGCTTCCTTTGACAGCGTGCCGGAGGCTGCTGGTGAGACAGCTCTGCCCGCCGCCCAGGCGGATTTTTGGGATACTGCTGCTTCAGTTGTCCGGGAGGCCTCCGAGGGCGGAACGGTACGCATCAACGCCAAGGGCTTTGACAGAATGCCGGTCTCCTTTATGGATACTCTGGGGGAGAATCCCCAGGTGGCGGTCCTGATCCATTGGAACGGTGGGGAGAACATTTTGATCCCCGCCGGCGAGGGCGAAACGCCGGAATCCGATAGGGCCTTCTATCCCTTGGCGTGGCTGGAGGAGCGGTATGGATCCGGGCAGGCCCATGGCCGATTGGCTGCAGGGGACGTTTGGTCCGTAAACGCGCCGGATGAGGCGGATGTGGCCCTGACCGGGGAAACTGTCACCGGAAAGGAACAGGGAGTGGCTTCCTCCCCGCTGACAGAGAAGGAGCCCCAGGACAAGGATCCGGTATCGGAAAAGGACCTGCCCGCAGGAAGCAGCGCCGTGAAGACAGAAGATAAGAGATCGGCTGTGCCGCTGATACTGGCAGGGCTTCTGGCAGCCGGCCTGTGCGCGGTGTTTGTAATCCGGACCATCCGGCGCAGATAAGCTGAAAGGCGATTGTCTGAAGCAGTACGGGGTATTCCGCCAACAGCCAGTTGGACGGAATACCCCGTGTTTGATTGGTCATTTGTGCGATTCGGCGGTACCTTCTTTTACCGCCAGTGTTGCGTAATAGAGGGGGACGTTGAAATCATGAAGGTTTCCGGAGGCGTCTGTATCCTGGTAAATGTCCTTTAAAAGGAACCCGGCTTTCAGCTGGCCGCCGACCTGCTCCTCTATGGTGTGGGAAAACTGAACGCCGTCATCCTGCTGCATGGCCTCCTCCATCAGTTTCTCGTCAGTCAGGGGGTTATAGGGCAGCTTATATTTAAAGGTTTTTTCATCCAGATCAAATACAAAGTTGATCCCATTGTCAAACCCCGCCAAAAGCCGCCCGCCGTCCTTCAGCACCCGGAAACATTCCCGCCAGATGGGATAAACATCCTCTACATAGCAGTTTGACACCGGGTGGAAAATCAGGTCAAAGGTTCCGTCCGGGAAGGGGAGGGGCTGGGTCATATCCGCCCTTACGATTTCAATGGGGTATCCCTCCCGCTGGGATACCATGCGCTCGCTTTCCAGCTGGGACAGGGAGTAGTCCAGCACCGTGCAGTCCGCGCCCAGGGCGGAAAATATGGGCATCTGCTGCCCGCCACCGCTGGCAAGCCCCAGAACCCTAGCCCCCGCCAGGCTGCCGAACCATTCCTTCGGGACCGGCTTCATGGGGGTGAGGACCACGGACCAGTCCCCGGACTTTGCCCTCTGATATACCTCATGACTGATGGGCTGGCCCCATTCCCAACCCTGAGAGACCCAGCTGTCAATGACCGCCGCGTTGATATCCGTATATTTGTTTTCCATCCTTTTTCCTCTTTTCTCTTTTTATCCTGTGTTGATAGGCATAAATATGTATTGCATTTTTGTCCAGCCGTTGTTATCATAAGATCAAAGTGCCTGTGCCAACCGGCTGCGACTGGGTGGCCAAAATCGTGAAAGCTGAATTTACAATGGAGGCGTCAATGAAGTATGATCAAAAAATTTAACACCACCATTACCCCCCTGCAGAAGGATCGAACCATCCACCTGTACCTTCCCCAAGGGTATGAGGATACAGACGAGAGGTATCCTGTCCTTTATATGTACGACGGGCATAACCTCTACCGGGACGAGGACGCCACCTATGGAAAATCCTGGGGGTTTGAGACATTTTTGGACCAGTATGACAAGCCCTTTATCATGGTGGGGGTTGAGTGCGACCACGAAGGGGAGAACCGGCTGAGCGAGTACTGCCCCTACCGCCTGCCGGAATCCCATTTCGGCTCCCTCCAGGGGTATGGAGACGTGTTTATGGAGTGGGTAGTCAATGAGCTGAAGCCGCAGATAGACGCGCAGTACCGGACCATTCCCTTCCGGGAATGCACCATGATCGGGGGCGCGTCTATGGGCGGGCTGATGGCCCTGTACAGCGTGATCCGCTTTAACCAGTATTTTTCCAAGGCCGCCTGCCTATCCTCCTCAATTACGTTGTGTATGGACCACTTAAAGCAGGAGATAGACCGGGATACGGTTGACCCCGACACCAGGGTATATCTCAGCTGGGGGAGCAGGGAATGCCGGGGAAAGTCGGGGATGGCGGCAGCGTACCGCCGTCACCGGGAGCTGGCCCAAAGACTGAACCGCCATGGGGCGCGGACGCTCCTCAATCCTGTGAGCGGAGGCAGGCACTGCGAGGCAGATTGGGAAAAGCAGATCCCATTATTTATGGATTACCTTTGGAGACAGGGCGATTGACGGCCTGTTAAAGCTGAAAACGGAGGGGATTCCGCTGGGCAGTCCGGCGGGATCCCCTCCCCGCTTCAGGGGGTCTGAAGGATATATGGCTCCACCTGAGCCAGGACGCGCCGGTCTACCAGGGCGTCTACCCTGGTCCCCTTTTCAGTGTACTCCTCAGAAAATACCTTTCCCTCCTGGCGGATCAACCCCAGCAGCGCCCCCTTTTCAAAGGGGATTTCCAGCTGGAGGCGGCGCTGTGTCTTTTCCAAGAGGGCGGAGATCTTCTCCAAAAGCGCGTCAAACCCAAATCCTGTTTTGGCGGAGATCAGGGCAACCCTCCCGTTGACTGGAATGGGACATTCCTCAATGAGATCACACTTGTTCAGGACAGTCAAGACAGGGGTTTCCGCGAAGGCTTCGGCGTTGGGGCCCTTTGCCCTTTCACGCAGCTCCCGTATCACATCCTCTGTCACTGAGACCTGTTCCTGGACCTCTGGAGAGGAGACATCGCAGACATTGAGCAGCAGATCTGCTTCCAGGGCCTCCTCCAGGGTGGAGTGGAACGCCTCCACCAGCTGATGGGGCAGGCGGCGCACCAGCCCGACGGTGTCGATCAGCATCACAGTCCTCCCGTCGGGGAGGGAGAGGCCCCGGGAGGTGGGGTCCAGCGTAGCAAAGAGCTTATCCTCCGCCAATACCCCCGCGTCGGTCAGGGCGTTGAGGAGGGTGGACTTTCCCACATTGGTGTATCCCACAATGGCGACGCAGGGGACGCCGTTTTTCCTGCGCCGGCTCCGCAGCAGTTCCCGCTGGCTTTCTAGTTCCCGGAGCTGGGCCTCCAGGGCAGTGATCCTGCGGCGGACATGCCGCCGGTCGGTTTCCAGCTGGCTTTCGCCGGGGCCCCTGGTGCCAATGCCGCCTCCCAGCCGGGACAAAACGTTTCCCTTTCCCCCAAGACGCGGGAGGCGGTACTTCTGCTGGGCCAGCTCCACCTGGAGCCGCCCTGCGCTGGTGACGGCCCGTTGGGCGAAGATATCCAGGATCAGGGTGGTGCGGTCAATGACCTCCACTCCAGTGGCGTTTTCAATGTTCCGCACCTGGCTTGCGGAAAGCTCTCCGTCAAAGATGATCAGGTTGGCCCCATCCCCTTGGCAGAACTCCCGAACCTCTTCCAGGCAGCCAGAGCCGACGCAGGTTGCAGGATCGAAGCTGGCCCGCCGCTGGCTGATCTTTGCCGCCGTCTCCGCCCCCGCCGTTTCCGCCAGCTCGGAGAGCTCGTCAAGGGATAGGTTGACATCATATTCTCCAATATCGGCCGCCAGAAGGACAGCCCTTTGTTTTTGCTGTTGATTTGTTTCAAACATATTGTTATCCCTCCCAATGGTTTACAGATTTCATGCTTCCAGTTTCTGCAGAAAAACAGGCCAAAATCCACGGGGTGGGTTTTGGCCTGCGGCGCATACGCTCATACAATTCATTGAAAGGGGGGTTCCGGCATGGCGCCACCCTGCCGCCTTTGGAAAAACCCGAAGGCATAGGTGCGCAAAAAACGCTGAGAAAGCCCTACTTCATCTGTATGAGTAACTGCAGGCACAACAAACACACCCACCGAATGGTGGAAATGGTTTTATTTTACTGCATTACCGATACAAACGAATCCGCATTTTACAGCGTTCCTCCTGATTTTTATTGATTTGCTCTCATAGAGCTCCTCTACAATACCATAAAGGGGAAGCTTTGTCAACCTCTTTTTCAGCTGAATTTTAAGGGGGAGTGATTGGGCAGAAGAGGGGCCGCCCTGTCTCCAAGGGGGACAGGGCGGCCAGGGATATTGTTAGTATGTCAGTCTCACAACCTGATGGAGCTCAATCTCCGGCAGCTTTATTTTCCAGAAGCCGCCCTCTGCCTCTAAGGTAAGGGGCTTGGCCTCCGGATATACCAATTCTGCGCTCTTCAGCGCATACTTCTTCTGGTCTACCGCCAGGACGCCGCCGTCCACAGCCGGGGCGTCCCCGTTGAACCGTTCGGCGATATGGGATACCTCGTGGATGATCACTTCCTGATGGGCGGGCCGGTCGTAGGCCACAAACCCCAGGGCGTGATGATTCCCAGTCTTTAAGGCAATAGACGGTTCCTTCAGCGCCTCTGCGGTGATCTCCCCGAAAATGCCGTCTAAGTAGTTCAGCTCCGGCTCGGTCATCATATCAAAGGCGGCGTAGAACACTTGTCCCTTGCCGAAAGCATTGAGCAGGATGGCGGGGTCGTTGGTGGGGGTCTTAGGCGGCGGGCACCACCAGTTGACCCAGGTATTGGCGGTCAGTTCCGTGGCGGGGTAGACAAAATGGGTCAGCGCCTCTGCCCCGGCGGCCTTTACCTGGTAGTAAACGCTCCCCACAGGGGCGAAGGTCTTGCTGATGGACTTGAGGAGGGGGTGGCCCGAGGGCTCCAGATATCCGCCCCACTTGGCGGCCTTGTAACGGGTGATCTCTCCAATGTACCCAGCCCCCATCAGGTCGGCCAGGGCAAAGTTGGAGCGCATTTTCCCGTCCGCCTCAAACATACCGGTCAGGCCGGAGAGCACCAGATATCCGCCGTCCTCCACAAAGGACTTCAGCGCAGCGTGGAGCTCATCGCTGACATGGAACACATTGGGCAGTATCACCATCCGGAATTTTTTGAGCATACCGGCGGAGACGTCCTGCTCTGGGACGATCTTCCAGGTCATACCGCTGGCGTCGCAGAGCTTCATGGCCCCCATAACCGCGGTGCGGTGGATGCTGCCCTGCTTTACCCGCCCGATGGCGTTGGGCACCAGCACAAAGTGATTGTTGATGCTGGCGGAAACGTCGCTTTGGAGGATGGCAATATCGGCGATGACCTCCCGGTCAGAGAGGTATTTTTCAAATTTCTCCACTTCCTGGTAGGCGGCGCCCACATGCTGCGCCTCCTCGTGCTCCAGGGTGCCGTCAGGATGCTGGGAACCGGAGTACATGAATACCCGGCAGCCCTGAGCGGCGATCTGGGCGGCAGCCAGCTTGTAGATGTTCTTGCTGCGGTAGTTGTAGACCTCCGAAACGTCTCCCGGGCCCAGCTGCGGGTATTGCCCTACAGCGGTATCCCTGGCGTAGGCCGCGGACAGCCAGTTCCCCGCAAAGGGCTCGGTAAACTGGTAATCCAGCTTATCCCGGATGGCCTTGCAGTACAGCGCCGCAAAGTTTACGGTGATCTTGATGTCCGGGACGTGCTTCTGCATGACGGCGCGGATGTCGTCCAGCATGGAGGCGGCGCTGCGGTCCAGGAAGTTGTTGATGTCCTGGTAGTGTTCGACAATCTCCTCATCCTTTTCGGGGAGGGGATAGCCGCACTCCCTCTCAAACTTGGCCCGGCAGGAAGGACAGTAGCAGAGGGACTTCCCGAAGATATCCAGGAACAGGGAATCTGGATGGTAGTTTTGGGCGATCTCATCCAACTGGTCCAGGACATACTGGCGGTATCCTGTCTCATAACAGGGCATCTTCCAGTGGGCTATGGGGGAGGAGCAGGTCAGGGGGGTGCCGTCCGGCTTTACAATGGCCCATTCGGGATGGGCTACCGGCGCATAGGTGTCGTATTCCAGGCAGTAGTAGGCGTTGAACTCAATGTTGTTCCGGGTCAGGACCTCCCGCAGCTCCGCGATCCAGTCCCGGTCCCCCAGTCCGGGGTGCTTTTTGCCTACCTTGGTGTTGTAATAGCTGGCCCCCCAGTGGTCCTTGGTGTAGACCATCAGGCTGGTAATGTTGGCCTCTTTGAAGAAGGTCTCGTATTCCTTGGGGTCCAGCTTGTCGAGGGTGATGATGGGGGTATCGGGGGAATGGTGGTCCACCAGATAGCCCCGGTATGCCGATTTGTAGAGATTTGACATTTCTGCACGTCCCTTCCCCGTTTTGGGTATTATTTGGGGATCTATCCTTTCCGCGGCTTAACCGTCCGAATAGATCCCCATAAGGTTGATTTGATTACAGCTTTACGCTGTTGTCTATGGCTTTATTTGGAGAATACAGTGTCGTAAACCTGCTGGGCTTCGTCCAGGGTTGCCTGGCCGCCGCTCTGGAGCCATTCGTTTACATAGTTGTCCCAGTCGGTCAAGGGCCTTGCGCCGGTGACAAAGTCAACCATTGCCTTGGAAACGATGGTCTGGAGATTGGTCTTGTACTGGGAGTCTGCTTCCAAGGGATAGCTCTTCATAACGTCCATGGGGCCTTGTGCCAGGGCGCGCTGGGCGTTTACATAGGTCATATCCTTAACCTGGGGATCGTATACATCGTAGTTGGGGCAGACGGAGAACGCGCCGTTTGCACCGTACCAGGAACGCTCGTCAAAGGTGTCGAAGTTATCCATATAGGTGATGGAGTTGTCGTCGTTGCGGGTAAAGGTCTTGCCTTCTTCTCCATCATACATCAGAACGTGCCAGTAGGGATCGCTCTGGAGAACGTCCTGTACCTGGAGCCAACGCTCGATCACTTCCGGCTTGCTTTCCAGCTGTTTGCCGAAGCCGATGGTGGGGATAACCAGTTCCATAACCAGCTGGGTCACGCCGGAGTCGCCGTGAGGGCCGGTCATAGGCGCAAAGTTGGTTACCTTGGCGTTGGGGTTGGCGTCAATTACCGGATCATACCATTTGCCGGAGAAGTACTTGGCAGCCGGGCCGGAGGTCCACCAGTAGGAGCTTGCGCAATAGCCCTGCTTGCCGCTGACCCATTTCTGGAGCCAGGAATCGGCGGTGTCGACCTTAAATTCCGGATCGATCAGGTCCTCCTGATACCACTTGTTCAGGGTTTCCAGGGCTTCCTTGGTCCTGGGATCAATGGCGCCGTAGCCGATCTTGCCGTTTTCATCCAGGTAGTAAATGTTGGGATGGGAGCCGAACATGCCAAACAGCCCGGGCCAGATATTTTCTGTGGTGGTTTCAGGCAGATAGCCGCCCATGCCGTAGGTGTTCTTCTGGCCGTCGCCGTCGGGGTCGTTGTTGCGGAACGCCTTTAACACCTCATAGAATTCATCAATGTTGGTGGGGATGGACATACCCAGCTTCTCCAGCCAGTCCTCACGGATGACGTTTACGCGGGAATGGTCTCCCAAGGGCCATACTACAGGCACGCCATAATTTTCGCCGTCCACCTGGGTGAAGATCCAAGCATCTTTATCCTTCTGCTCTACATATTCCATCATCTTGGGCGCGTTGTCATAAATGACCTGAGGATCTACCTTGGCAAGCACGCCTTGGCGGGCAAACTTCTGGGTGATCTGGTAGGTGGTGCAGAGAAAGACGTCAGGGATATCGCCGGAGGCAACCTTCAGGTTCAGGGCCTGGGCATAGTCGTCGCCGGTGTAGGTTTCAAACTTGATTTTGACGTTGAAGTTGCTTTCAATCTGCTGCTTGACATAGGAGTCATCAGGGGAATCCTTGCCCACGGCATAGTCGCTGAAGAAGGACCACTCTACGGGGGCAGCGTCAGACGGGGGGGCTGTTGTGGAGGAAGAGGAACCGCCGGTGGAGTCAGTGCTCTGAGCCGGTGTGCTGGAGGATGGCGCGGTGCTGCTGGAGCTTGTATTTCCGCTGCAGCCAGCCAGCATCAGTGCGGCAAGGGTAAGGGCCAATGCCGATTTTGTTGCTTTTTTCATCATAAAACTAAAACCTCCTGAATATTTCACAGACGGAATCTGCGCCTGTGATTCTCTGGTTTCGGGTTTCTGTATGCATAAAGATCAGCCTTTTACAGCGCCGATCATAATGCCTTTTTCAAAGTACTTGTAGACAAAGGGGTAGATTACTAAAATCGGGATGAGGGAGATCATAATCAGGGCGGATTTTACCTGTATCTGCCCAAGCTCTGTACCTTCCACCGCCTGCTTAAAGAAGTTGGAGGCATTGTCGTTGCTCATAAGGATCAGGGTATTGCGGAGCACTGCCTGGAGAACCAATTTGTTCTTATCCTGTATATACATGGTGGCGGCAAACCAGGAGTTCCAGTGCCCCACCCCTACCCACAGGCCGATGGTGGTAAGCACTGGCTTGGAAAGGGGGAGAACAATCTGGGCAAAGGTGGTAAAATGCCCTGCCCCGTCAATACGGGCGGCCTCCTCCAGGTCCGTCGGGATGGACATGAAGAAGTTGCGGATCACCATGATGTTAAAGGCGCTTACAATATTCTGGCACATGAGGACAAACAGGGTGTTGAGCAGGTTGAGCTGCTTCATAGCAATGTAGGTGGGGATAATGCCGCCGTTAAAGAGCATGGTGAATACAAGGAGAAATGTAAAAACATTGCGTCCAGGCAGATCGCGGCGGGCAAGGGGATAGGCAAACAGGGTATAGACCACCAGGGCTAGGAAGGTACCGCCTGCTGTAACCAAAATGGTGTTTTTATATCCAAGCCATACAGACGGGGCCTTGAGCAGGTTTTTATAGGCGTCTATGGTCATTTTGCCGGGAATAGGGAAGAAATGGAATCCTCCCCGGAAAGCTTCGTCGTTGGTGCTCAGAGAGACCGAAGTCACATGGAGAAAGGGATAAAGGGCGGTCAGGGCAATAAAGCCCACCAATATGGCCACAATCCAGCCAAAAATCGCGTCCCCTCGGGTTTTACGGATGGCGTTGGGATTTTTCTTGCTCATGGGTAAACCTCCTTCAAGTTTTTGAAAGCTTTCTTACGGTACAATTTTTGCACAGGGAATGGGGGGAACCGGAGCTTAGAACAATGTGCTCTCATCCCCACCTACAACAGAGGCGATCTTATTAGTAGTAAGGACAAAGATCAATCCGACCACCGATTTAAAAAGCCCAATTGCAGTTCCGTAGGAATAGTTCATTTCTTGAAGGCCCTTTTTATAAACATAGGTATCAATGATTTCGGCCTTATCCAGAACAGCGGAGTTCATCATATTAAAAATCTGATCAAAGCCCGCGTTGAGGATGGAGCCGACGCTGAGGATCAGCATAATGACAATGACGTTGGAGATGGCCGGCAGGGAGATGTGCCACATCTGTTTGAGCTTGCCCGCGCCGTCCAGAACAGCGGCCTCATAGAGCTGTGGATCCACGCCGGATAGGGCGGCGGTGTAGATGACACTGTTCCAGCCCAAAGTCTGCCAGATGCCGGTAATGACAACAATTTTAACAAAGGTATTGCCTTCCCCTAGGAAGACGGTGGGCTGTCCCCCGAAGATCTGAACCAGGTAGTTAAAGGGTCCGTCCAAAGAGAACAGGTTGATAAAAATACTGGACAGGACGACCCAGGAGACAAAGTAGGGGAGGAAGGAGAAGGCCTGGGCCACCTTTTTATATTTTTGATTGGTGATTTCATTTAAGAGGAGGGCAAAGATCACAGGGATGGGAAATCCAAAGATCAGCTTACTGAAGCTGATCACCACGGTGTTGCGCAGCGCTTGGAGAAAAAATTTATCCCGGAAGGCCTGTTGGAAATATTTCATCCCCACAAACTCACCGCTGAGTATGCCGCCGGTAAAACTGAATTCCCGGAACGCCAAGCCTATGCCGTACATGGGCATATAGTGGAAAAAAAACAGACAGACGAGGCCGGGAATGAGCATTAAGTAAAAGACACGGTAACTCCAAATATGTTTGCACTTTTGGGCGAATCCAGACGGACGGTCCTGCGCGGGGGCGGCGAGAGCTGACTTCTTCACAGCCATTACCTCCTTTTAATAATATGTTACAGTCCAGAGGGAGGACTTCCCGGATAGAGAGGCGACCTCAAAAACTGCCATAATCGTTTTAAGTGAAAATTCCCTGTGGAATGGTATTATTGTAGCATTTTCATGGGTAAATTGTCAATCGTCCATTCAATATTTTTTCATAAAAAAGGACAAATGTTAATTATAATCATATAATTCAGCGGTAAATTAGTATTTATACTGCTTATATATTGTTTAAAAATCATTTTATTTTGAATTTACTTGATATATATTCTCTGGAAGGATAAATACAAGAATATGACAATATTCACTTTTTATAGAGCGTACGAGATCGGTTTTTCCTCCATTTTTTGGATTGGAAAAAAAGGGAAAGAGAAAAGCGATTTTTTGTTCCCTCTGTCTTTCCCGCAGGGTCTGACAAGGATTGTTTTATGAAAAATTCATAAAACAATTAAACGCCGGAGAGAGAAAGGAACGTTTTTTACATATACAAAATCATTTATCCAGGTAAATGGATCGTTTTACGAAAAGATACATACACATATTTTACAAATCTGTTTTAAGTTATATCAGGTTTGACCTCTGCAATCTCCCTTGAAATAGTCCATTTCATTGCTTTTCCATTAGATAAAGAGGGAGTTCCCTATCTTTCAGAGATGCGGGAAAAAGATAAGACGGTTCCATCAAAAATCCATAACATATTGTATTTGTATAAAATACAATTTTTCACCTCCTTTTTTGTGGGAAAAGGTAATTTTAGGAGTGTATATCATATCCAAGGCGACGCTCTGACAAAGGAGATTCCCTTGTAAAAACGTTATATCCAAATGAATCAACCCTTTTCTAGAAAAGAAAAATCTTGTGTATACTCCAAGTTTTGATGAAATTTGTACAACTCCCTGTGGTCGTGCATTTGATCAAATTGTATTTATATAGAGGACAAATGCCGGGGGTTCCCGGCATTTGTCCTCTGCAAACTTATGGGGTGATATGCTTTTTCAAACGCTCCCAGGTCTCCAAATGCTTTCCGGAACGGGCGGAGGGGTTGCGGCGGAGCAGCCGAATCTTATCTGCGCTGAGGCGGTCGTGGAGTTTTTCCAGGTTGATAATCTGCCTTTCATGTACAGACTGGAGCTCCCGGGCAAGCTTTTCCCTTTCTTGTGACAGCTTTTCCCTTTCGCGAGCAATAAGGGCTTCCAGCTGTTCCGCCCTGGCCTGGAGAGCCAGGCGCTCCTCCTGGAGCCTTTCGGAGCGCAGCAACAGCTCTTTCAGATCAATGGCAGTGCGGAAGGAGGAGGTAAAGTCCGCCGCGAATATGGCGGTAAGCACAAACACGGCGCCGTTCAACGGCTGCTCTGGGATAGCCAGCACCAACCGTTCAATGGGGAGGTGAACGGCATTGACCATTAAAAGGCTTAGAAGCCCCCACACAATGGTGGAGCTGAGGCAAATATGCCCCTGGAACTGGAACTTTTTCTGGCTGTAATCCCAGTATCGGACATGGAACAAGGCTTCCATACACACACCGGTCACATATTCCAGGAGGGTTGCAGAGAGCGCGCCGCAGAGGAAGGTCAACAGATGGTTTTCCCGAAGGGGAAGGGTGGAAACGAGGATCACCAGCGCCCCAGAGCCGTATATGGGCAGAAAAGGACCGCGGACAAAGCCCCGGTTGACAAACTTGCGCTGGCTGAGAGAAACCACAGTGGATTCAAAGCACCAGCCGATAAAACAGTATATGTAAAAAAATAAAAGCCACTGCGACAAAGTATAAACGCCGACAGCTGCAGCGGGCATGGCGATCCCTCCCAAGACAAAAATAATGTTTTTAGAGCTCAAATTGTCCTAACTATATCATACAGCGAATGGATTGTCAATGAAGGGGTAAGTCCCATGGATAAAATCCTTCAGGCGCCAATCTTCAGCTACCGCCCTCTTATTATTCGACAAAAATCCTGTTATTTGCCATAATAAGGAAAACTGCTTTATATTGCTATTGAAGGAAGGAGGGAATTATGTGGGAAATGTATACGGATACATCCGTGTAAGCACCAGGGAACAAAATGAAGACCGCCAGCGCCTGGCCCTGCGGGAAGCGGGTGTTCCCGAAAGCAATATCTGTACAGAAAAGCAGTCCGGACGGGACTTTGACCGTCCTCAATACCAGCGCCTGCTCAGTGTCCTGCAGAAGGACGACCTTCTGTATATTAAGAGCATTGACCGCTTGGGGCGCAACTATGAAGAAATTTTACAGCAGTGGAGGGTTCTGACCAAGGAAAAGGGGGTGGATATAGTGGTGTTGGACATGCCCCTGCTGGATACCCGCAGAGGTAAAGACCTGATGGGGACCTTTTTAAGTGACATTGTGCTCCAGGTGCTGTCCTTTGTAGCGGAAAATGAGAGGGACAGCATTCGCCAGCGTCAGGCGGAGGGGATTGCTGCCGCCAAGGCCAAGGGCGTGCGGTTTGGCCGTCCGCCCCAGCCTCTGCCAAAAAAATTCCGCAGTGTATACCGTCGGTGGAAGGAGGGAAAGATCACTGGAGCCGCAGCCGCTCGGGAATGCGGTATGCCCCTGACCAGCTTTTTATACCGGGCGGAGGTTTATGGAAAGACCTCCCCAGGCGCCATTGAGAAAAAGATACGGATACTATAATTTGCCTTATAAGGGCTTTGCGCAGATTAAAAAATTCACAGAAACTTCATAGAAAAGATGACGCAGCTCGCCATTTTCATTGGTTTAAGTAAATAGAGCAGGGAGAGAGGCGCGGCACCAGAGAAAGATAAAAATGTCACAGAAAAGTCACTTTGCCCTGATAACCTTAAAACAGCCGGAACATAAAGACATAGAGATTGAGGACGTTTATTAAGGAGGAAATCGGTATGGACGCAGGAGCTATTACCCACTATTTGGAGGTCTACGGTGGACTGGCAGTGTTTGTCATTGTTTTGCTGGAATACATGAACCTTCCCGGGTTCCCGGCTGGGATCATTATGCCTATGGCGGGCATCTGGGCAGCCCAAGGGGGAATGAGCTTTTTCGCCACTATGGTGGTCACGGTTGGCGCGGGGCTTTTGGGGAGCTGGATTCTTTACTTCCTTGGCCGGTTCGGCGGAAATGTCTTTTTAAAGGGATACCTGAAGAGGTTTCCCAAGCATAAGCCGGCTATTGATAAAACTTTTGCAATTTTGAGAGAAAAAGGTTTTTGGGGAATTTTTGTCAGCAAGCTTCTCCCTATGATCCGCACTGTCATCTCTATCCCAGCAGGCGTTTTAGAGATGGACTTTGGAATGTACACCATCAGCTCCACATTGGGTATATTCCTGTGGAACCTGATTTTTGTGGGGGCTGGATACCTGTTTGGGGATCAGGTGCTTGCGTTTTTTATCAAATAAAGGAGGAAAAAGCTGTGAGAATCGCCATGATGACAAATAATTATAAACCGTATATCGGCGGAGTTCCCATTTCGGTGGAGAGACTGGCCCAAGGGCTGCGGGAGCTGGGGCACATTGTATATATCTTTGCGCCGGAGTATCCGGGATATGATGGGGATGACGATCCCTATTTAATCCGGTATGGAAGTTTTTCCCATACCCTAAGCGGAGATGTGCAGATTCCCAACTGCTTCGACCCTAAAATTGAGGACATCTTTGAGATACTGGATATCGACCTGATCCATGTCCATCATCCCATGATGATTGGACAGGCTGCCCTCCGCCTGGGGCGGAAATATCATATTCCCGTTGCCTTTACCTACCACACCAGATATGAAATGTACCTTCATTATTTAAAGCCTTATGCTCTCCTCCAAAGTTGGGTGGAAAAAACGCGGGACCCCATCTTGTCCTCCGCTGGCAGCGGGCTTCTCCACTGTGTCCAGGATGGGATTGTCCCCGGGTTTATCCGGCACTTTACCAACAGATGCGATCTGGTGATTGCGCCGTCCCGGTCTATGGCCTTCCACCTGAGGAACCAGGAGGTGGAGACCCCTGTAGAGGTCATGCCCACCGGCCTTCCCGATTCCGCTTTCACCCCAGATCAGATCCACGCCGGAGAGATTCGGAGGAACTGCCGCAACGGAAAGCCGCATCTTCTCTGCACCGTTTCCCGGCTGGCAGAGGAAAAGAACTTGTCCTTTCTGCTAAAAGGGCTCGTCCGGCTGAAGGAACAGATTGGGGACAGCTTCCAGATGATTTTCCTTGGAGACGGGCCTATGAGGCCGCTTCTGTCGGCCCAGGCGGAGGAGATGGGGATTGGGAACTGCGTCACCTTTTTAGGAAATGTCCCCAACCGGGAAATTGCTGATTACTGCTGTGCATGCGACGCGTTTTTATTTGCCTCCAAGTCGGAAACCCAGGGGATTGTGCTGCTGGAGGCCATGGCTGCCGGCTGCCCCGTGGTGGCGGTGAATGCCTCCGGGACAGGGGATGTGGTGGTTTCGGGAAAGAATGGGTTTCTGACCGGGGAGGATACAGGGGAATGGTCCGGAAGGGCGGCCCAGATCCTCCAGAATAGTCTTCTGCGGGAGAGTTTGGCGTTGGGGGCCAGGCAGTCTGCCCGGGAGTACGGGTTCCTCCAGATTGCCGGGAAGGCCCAGAGCTACTATGAAAGTATGCTGCGGAGATACTGCTACTCCAATGCCTCAGGCTGGACCAGGGCGCTGGGGTTCCATGTAAACCGTTAGCAATTGTCCATATAAAAAAGCAGGCAACCCCCGTCGGGACGTCTTCTGTCCCTGGCGGGGGCTGATTTATTTGCGGAAACAGGTTGCTGAGGACGATTTTGACATCTTTATCCCGCGTCAGCCGTCCTGTCGGGCAGGAACCGGCCCGCATACAATGATATCGTCATACCGTGCCCCTCTGGCTACCCGCCGTACCCATACCGCTTCCGATATTTTATCATAAAGGACACCGCCATGGCGGTTCCCAAAAGCTCTGCCATTGGCATAGCCAGCCAAACGCCGGCAACGCCTCCCAGCAGCAGGGGGAGCAGTTCAATACAGGCCACCGTAAACAGGAAGGAGCGGGAAAAGGCCAACACTGCGGAGACGGCGCCGTTGGACAGGGCGGTAAACATCCCGCTGGCAAATACGTTGACCCCAACGAACAGCAGAGCGAAGGAACAGATGCGGTTGCCGGTTACCGCCAGATCGTAGACGGGGCTGTCCGGCGTGGTAAAAATGCCGACTAAGGATGGGGTTACCGCAAAGGAGACAGCGGTACAGGCCACAGAGGTTGTCACAAGGAGGCGGGCGCTGAACCCGATCAGTTTTTTCAGCTTGTCCCGGTTCTGTTCCCCATGGTAGTAGCTGATCATGGGGGCGGTTCCGTAGGTGTAACCGATAAACAGGGCGCTGACAAACATCATCACATACATGATAATGGTGATGGCTGCCACCCCGTCCTCCCCTATGTACCGAAGCATAGCCAGATTGAACAGCAGCGTTGTGATACCGGAAACCAGGGAGGTGGCCAGCTCCGAAAGGCCGTTGGCGGAGGCGTGGAGCAGTACCTTCCACCGCCAGGCCGGCCTTTGAAAGTGGAGCAGGCTGTCCCGGCGGCGGAACACCCAAAGGCCCGCCACCGCGGTGATGGAGTACCCCAGGCCGGTGGCAATGGCCGCGCCCCGAATCCCCATACCCAGCATCCCGATAAACACAAAATCCAAAACGATATTGGTGATTCCCCCCGCCACCGTACAGGCCAGGGAAAGGCGGGAGCGTCCGGCGGCAATCAGATAAAGGGAGAAGTTGTACATCAGCAGAATGGGGATGGTAAACAGGAGGTAGCAGCCCAGATAGGACCGGCAGTAGGCGAATATCTCTGCAGACAGCCCCATTGCCCCCAGCAGCGTGTCCATCAGGCCGTAGCCCAGGAGCATCATAGCCGCCCCCACAGCGGCGTTGGTCAAAATCAGCAGGGTGAAGTCCTCCCGCGCTTCCTGTTCCTTTCCCTCGCCCATCTTCTTCATGACCGCCGCGCTGCCCCCGGTGGCCAGCATACCGGAGATGGCGGTGATCAGCCCAATGGCCGGCGCGGTGAGGTTGATGGCGGACAGCGCATTGGTCCCGATCAGATTGGAGACAAACAGCCCGTCCACCATGGTGTAGAAGGTGTTGAACACTGTCATCAGTATGGTTGGAAAGGCGAAGCGGAGGATATTCCGCCCTGTGACCGGCCTGCGGTAGGCCTCCAGCTTGTCGTTCATCTTGCCCCCTCCCCATTGCGGTAATCAATGTCCTGGGAATCGCCCAGAGGGAAGGCGCGCACCTGGCCGCGGCTTTCCGGCCCTAGAGGACGCACTGCGGAGATCCGGCGGTTTTTGGAAGGGGCAAAGTAGTACACGCCGCTTTCAGCGCACATCACGGAGATGCAGAGGGTCTGCTCATAGACCTCATGGGCGGGGTCCGCTTTTACAAGGCCCTCTGGGATATCCACTAGGGAGAAGACCCGGAACATCCTGGACACGCCATCTACCTCGTTTTCCCCTTGGACGGCAAACTCCTTTGCAAAGGCTGTCCGCACAAAGCGGGAGGGGGAAGAAAAATCTCCCGGAAGCCCAAAGCCGCCTCCCAGCCGTTCCCCAAATTCCCGGATTTCATGGCCCGCAATGGTCTGGGAGGGTTTGGGCAGGTTGTTCACCCCCACATAGTTTCGAAGATTGGTCAGGTGCCACAGATAGTTGGGGCTGTTGGTCAGCACGCCGATGGTCCGCCGGTGGATGGACAGCCCCTCTGGATCCGGCTCCACTATAATTGTTTCGCCCTTCCGTCCGCTGAAAATGTAGTGGGCTGCCAAGGGGCTGCCCTGGGTGAGATCGTCTTCCAGGGCGATGGAGGACAAAGCCTCTGCGGCCTCATCCACCCCGGTACACTGGCTGAGGAGCCAGGCGACCAGCCGCCCAGGGTGGACCGTTTTTTTGCCAGGCTGTTTTTCCCCGCTGTATGCCGCATACCCGGGATAGTGGAGCAGGGCGCCCATCAGCCCGGCAGTGTTGACGCCGTCCACCAGAATCGGCTCTCCAAAGCCCATGACCGCCATTCCGGCGTACCCGTATTTGCCGGGGACAGACCGGCCTTTCCCGGTAAGGCCGGCAGCGCAGGGCGCGCCTTCTGCGGCCGCGAAAATCTGATTGGCCCTTAGATCCCCGAACTGATCGTAGGTCCGCCCCAAAAGGTGGAGTCCATCCTTGGTCTCCCAGGAAAAGCTGCTGCATCCGAATTCCATCATAATAGATACCTCCTGTTAATATATGTCTTCGGTGAAAATTGCCCCAAATCCCGGCTGTAAGGGAAGTTATATATGGTTTTTGCAGTTTTGGCGCAATTTTTTAGTAGTCCTGGTATTATTTTGCCCTGACGGGCTTGCAAAAATACCTGACAGGTAGTATCATAAACCGTGTGGTGGCAACGCAGTCAAGAGTTTTTTTGTATTTTGAGAGGAGATTTTTATGGATGTTCCAAAGGGCGGACTAACCTCTATGGCCTTTGCCCGGCTGTGCGGGACCACCAAGGAGACGCTGCGGCACTACAAGGACACCGGACTCCTTGTTCCCCGGCGGCAGGGGGAGAACGGGTATTTTTATTACGACGCGGAACAGTTTTACGATTTTTACGCGATATCCATCTTCCGTCAGACCGGGACGCCTTTGGAGGAAATACGGCGATGCCTGCAAAATCAGGACGCGGGGGAGACCCTCGCCCTGCTCCAGGAACAGCAGGAGCGGTTGAACAGACAGCGCCGGAAGCTGGAGCAGATGGAGTTTGTGCTCTCCAGCACAATCGGCAGCCTGGAGATGGGGCGTGTTCCGGATATGATCCCCAGGACCTCCTTCTTTGAGACGGAGCGCCTCCTTGCCATCCCAACAGAGGAGCTGGAAGGAATGGTGAACCCATGGGAGGGGGATGACGGAAGGCTGATCACCGTGCTGGAACGGTGCCGAACCCTGTGTCAGGAGTACGGGCTGCAGGCAGATCTGCGCCTGGGAGCCGTCCACCCAAGGATAGAAGAAGGGGCCATCAGCCATCTTTATACCCGGATTAAAGAAAAATCGGACTGCCCCTATTATATGGAGAAGCCCGCCGGAACCTATTTATATCTTTGCTGCCGGGGAAATTGGGATATCTCCCGGGGATACGCCGCGCTGGCAGCATATATTGGGGAACAGCAGCTGGAGACAGCAGGGAGCCTTTATGCCTGTGATCTGGCTGGGTTTATTTTAAACGGCGTGGAGCAAAACGCGGCGACCATGCTCTCTATACGGCTTCAAGGGGGACAGATGTGAAATAGCAGGCCCTCTGGCTTGCGGGCAAAAAAATTTGGCGGAGAAAACCTCCGCCAAATTAACAGCAGCTGATGGGTTTTTAAGGGGATCAATCCAGGGTGATCAGCTCATACTCCCTGGTCCCAACCCCCAGGGCGGCGGCGGATTCCACGGTCCGCAGTCCGTTTTTGGATTCAATGCGCTGGATAAGGTCCCTTTTGCCGGGATCGTCGGACTGGTACACCAGATCCAGGCAGGCCTGGTCCAGGGCCACCGGGTCCAGGGAGGAAAGGATGCCGATATCGGCGATCTTGGGGTCCTCGGCCACAGAGCAGCAGTCGCAGTCCACCGACATATTGCGCATAATGTTGATATAGGCGATATTCCCCTGGAAGAAATCCTTAATGGATAGGCAGGCGTCCGCCATAGAGTCCAGGAACTGGTTATGATCAGAGGACCATATTTTTTTCTCATTTCCCGCGCCGTGGATATACGCCTTCCCATGGGAGGAGGCAATGCCGATGGAGATGTTTTTCAGGGCCCCGCCGAAGCCGCCCATGGGATGCCCCTTAAAGTGGCTCAGCACCAGCATGGAGTCGTAGTTTTTCAGATGTCCGCCCACAAAGTTTTTCTTGATCTGCTTTCCGGTGGGGATCGGAAGCTCCAGGTCGCCCTCCTCATCCATGATATCCACAGCCGCAATATCGGTCCAGCCGTGGAGCTTCATGGTGTTCCAGTGGTCCCGTGAAGAATACCGTTTGCCCTCATAGGCGGTGTTGCACTCAACAATGGTGCCCTTTACATAGTCCAGCATGGGCTTCATAAAGTCCGGCCGGATAAAATTTTGGTTGCCGACCTCGCCGGAGTGAACCTTAACTGCCACCTTGCCGGGAAGCTGTATCCCAAGGGCCTCGTATAATTGGATCATTGCCGCTGAATTTAGGCTTCGGGTAAAGTAAACCTTTGCTTTTTCCGCCATTTGTTTCGCTTCCTTTCTGAATAATGGAAAATTCTGCTTTTATTATACTACATAAAGCGGACTCTAAGTCAAGGGGAAATGTACGTCTCTCCATCTCACGGCTGCCGTCGTTTGTCTCCGGAGAGGCTTTTAGATGGCAGCTGTTACATTTCGTTTAATACTCCAAATATCACAAATAAAGTTTGTGATATTTTGCTATTTTTCTTCCTCTATTGCCCGCTATAAAGGTGTAAATTGAGGTAAAAAACCTGATTTTGTCCCCGTTTGCCGGGAAAAGGCAGGACAAAATCCCCTTTTGCCAAAGCATTTTAGAGCAAATAGCCCTCGCTTTGCCATATCATGCGGTAAAACACTGCAATTCAAATGAAAAACTCAAAAACAAATGTTTGATTTTTTCTCAAAAAATTGGTATGATAGAAATAACGAAATAACAAAACCTTCAAGGCAGAAAACCTTTATCCTGCCGCAGGCCGCCAAGGGGCCGGAACATTTTTAACATGTGTATTAACGTATCTGCAATCATCTATCTGCGATACAGTAAAGGAGTTACCGCTATGGGCAAACAGGAAATTATGGAGCAAAGGATTCTCACTTACATCAACGAGCGGATATCCGAAGGAGTGCCTCCTTCCATTCGCGAGATATGCGCCGCCCTTTCCATCAAGTCCACATCAACGGTACACCGCTACCTGAAATCCCTTGAGGACAAGGGGCTGCTGATGCGGGGCCAGAACCTGAACCGGTCCATCCGCCTCGCCTCCGCAGGTTCTGAACGGGACAGAACCATCAACGTCCCCCTGGTGGGAACGGTCACCGCCGGCCAGCCGATTCTGGCAGTGGAGGAGATAGAGGGGTATGTTCCCTTCCGGACAGACCGCTACCGTTCCGACGAACTCTTTGCCCTCCATGTCCGGGGGGAGAGCATGATAAACGCCGGTATTCTGGATGAGGATATTATCATCGCCAGAAAAACCCCTTATGCCCGCAATGGGGAGATCGTTGTGGCGTTAATTGAGGACGAGGCAACGGTCAAGACCTTTTACAAGGAAAAGGGGCATTACCGCCTTCAGCCGGAGAACGACTATATGGACCCGATTATTGTGGACAGCGTTTCCATTTTAGGGAAGGTTGTATCTCTGCTGCGGTTCTTTGAGTGATCGTAACCCTCTCCCCAAATGGATAGAATAACATCCTTTGGGATCGGGCTTGAGGTTACAGGGTATAGGCGATAGGTTAACAGGTTAGGAGGAAGCCAAATTGTTCTGCCGCATCAAAAGCATGGGGGTTTCCGGCATTGAGGCCTTTCCCGTCCATGTGGAAGTCGATACCTCCCGGGGGATGCCCTCCTTTGAGCTGGTGGGCCTGCCGGACGCCGCTGTCCGGGAATCCCGGGACCGGGTGCGCTCCGCTGTCAACAACAGCGGCCTGACCTTCCCGGTTTCCCGCATCCTGGTCAACCTTGCCCCTGCCGATGTGCGGAAAACCGGCCCTCTTTATGATCTTCCCATCCTCATGGGAATCCTTCGCGCCACCAATCAGGTACAGTTCCCGGAGGAGGAGTTCTGCTTTATCGGTGAGCTCTCCCTCTCCGGGGTCTGCGTGCAGATCAGCGGCGTGCTTTCTATGGCCATTGAGGCCAAAAAGCAGGGATGCCGCTACATATGCGTCCCGGAGGAAAATGCCCCCGAGGCCGCGGCAGTGGAGGGAATTCAGGTGGTCCCCGTCCGGTCCGTTTCCCAGCTGGTAAAGGAACTCAATGGGGAGCTTCCCCTGGGGCGCCAGGGTTCGGAGCCGTTCCAGCCCTCCCACCAGCAGTATCCGGTGGACTTTTCCGATGTAAAGGGCCAGCGGTTTGCCAAGCGGGCGATGGAGATTGCGGCGGCGGGGAGCCATCACATCCTGCTGATCGGCCCGCCTGGTTTAGGGAAGAGTATGCTGGCCAAGCGGCTGCCCACCATCCTGCCGGAGATGACCTTTGAGGAGGCCATTGAAACCACCAAGATCCACTCGGTGGCCGGCATTCTCCCCAAGGGGCAGGCCCTGATCCAGGAGCGGCCCTTCCGCTCTCCTCACCACTCGGTTTCCGCGGCAGGCCTTTCCGGCGGCGGCAGCATCCCCAAGCCTGGGGAGATTTCCCTGGCCCACAACGGGGTTTTGTTTTTGGATGAGTTTCCCGAGTTTAACCGCGCTGCGCTGGAACCCCTCCGCCAGCCTATGGAGGACGGGACCATCACCATTTCCCGCGCCCAGGGGCGGCTCACCTATCCTTGCTCCGTGATGCTGGCCGCTGCCATGAACCCCTGTCCCTGCGGCTTTTTCGGCCATCCCACCAGAAAATGTACCTGTTCGCCGCTGACGGTTTCCAAATACCTTTCCCGCATCAGCGGGCCTATGCTGGACCGGCTGGACCTGCATGTGGAGGTTATGCCGGTGGAGTTTGAAACCCTTTCCTCCACTGAAAAGGCGGAATCCTCCGCAGCCATTCGGGAGCGGGTAAACCGTGCCCGAAAACGGCAGCTGGCCCGAATGGAGCAGACCCATGTGCCCTGCAACGCCAGGCTGTCCCCCGGGGCCATGGAAAAGGTGTGCGTACTGGCTGGTTCAGCCAAAAAGATGCTTCAGCAGGCCTTTGAGAGGATGGGAATGTCGGCCAGAGCTTACGACCGCATTTTAAAGGTTGCGAGAACGGTGGCGGATCTTGATGGCTGTGAGACAATTGACGCCGGGCACATTGCCCAGGCCATACAATACCGGAGCCTGGACCGGAAATACTGGGAGAGGTAGGGCCCCAGAGAGAACGGAAAAGTTCCAAGTGCAGTATCAAGCTGCCCATATAGCTGCGGAAAAAGCGGCAAAAGGACGGTGATGCAATTGAAGACGCTGGTTGAACTGTTTGACCTGGAAAACACTTTAGACAATATTCTGGCAAGCCATATCTTCCGCCCGGAGCGGGTGGTGTTCCTCACCGACGAGCGGAGGGAATGTATATCCAGGATATGGGAGATTGAGCGGGCCCTTACCCGCAAATACCCGGGAATGAAGTTTACCATCCAGCCCCTGAACACCAGCCGCAATGTGGATGAGGTGTGCGAGCGGCTTATGGCCACCTGCCCCGACCCGGTCTTTGACCTGACAGGGGGAAGCGACGCCATCAGCTTTGCCATTATGGAGCTGTGCCACAGGCGGTTCCGCCCCTGCTTCTGCATAGACTGGCGGGAGGGGGTTCTCCTGTGCTCAGAGGCAGCGGAGGACTACAAAAAGGAATTCCAGATGCCCACCCTTTTGCTGGAGGACTTCCTGGAGGCCAACGGCGCCATGATTCTGCGAAAGATGCACTCCACCCCGCCGGAGAAAAGGTATGACGCAATCCTCGCCTTTTTCCAGGAAACCCTGAAGCGGCCCAAGGAATGGCTGATGTTCTGCCGGTTTCTCCAGCAGGCGGCGGCAGAGGCCAGCCGGAAGCGCCATCCCGCTGTGATCCAGTGCAAACATTCCATCTCCGACCCCAACGGCAAAGTTGCCCAGTTCCGGCCTGACTTCGCCCAGCTTGCCTACCGCCTCGGGTTTCTGAAAAACCTGGAGATTACCCCCAACCAGATACATATGAGGTTTGCGGATGATACCTCTCTGCGGTATCTGACCTCTCAGGGGACCTGGCTGGAGCTGTACTGCTTTATTATGGCCCGGAGGACAGGGTGGTTCCACGAATGCCAGATGAGCGTGGTTATTGACTGGGACGGCATCCCCCAGCGGCGGGACAATGTGGTCAATGAGATCGACGTGATGCTGATACGGGGGATTACGCCGGTTTTTATCTCCTGCAAAACCTCGGTGCCCAATACGGAGAGCCTGAATGAGATCGAGCTTTATGCCAAAAAGCTGGGCGGGGCGGGAGCAAAATCCATGCTGGTGACCACCGCGGACCTGAGCAATGCGCCCACTGTCCGGGTGCGGGCCAAGGAGCTGGACTTGATTTTGGTCGAACGGGAGGATCTGCTGAAAGAGGACGGCATCCTGCCCTTTTTGAAGCGGGCGGGGAATGTTCCGTAAAGCCTCGCTGGTACAGCAGTCCGACGTAAACTGGGCGAAGGGCATGTTAAAGAGTATCTTCAGCATAAACGCAGCAACCCATTGAAGGAGTTGCACCTTCCGAAGGGAGAATTCATTTTTATGCAGTATATCCCTGCAAAGACCATTGTCACCCGCACCAAGTCCACCCAGTGGTTTGGCGCAAGCTATAATATGAATATCTACCGGGGATGCTGCCATGGCTGTATCTACTGCGACAGCCGCAGCGAATGCTATGGGATTCAGGAGTTTGACCAGGTGTGCGCCAAGGAAAAGGCCCTGGAGATCATCCGCGGCGACCTCCGGCGAAAGGTAAAGCCGGGGATTGTCTCCACCGGGGCCATGAGCGACCCCTACAACCCCTTTGAGGGGGAGCTGGAACTGACCCGCCATGCCCTGGAGCTGCTTTGCGCCTATGGGTTTGGCGTGTGCATTGCCACCAAAAGCGCACTGATCCTGCGGGACATTGACATTCTGCAGGAAATCGCGGGGCAAAACCCGGCAGTGTGCAAAATCACCATTACCACCTGCGACGACCGGCTCTCCGAAAAAATCGAACCGGGTGTGCCGGCGTCTTCCCGCCGGTTTGAGGTGGTGGAGGAGCTTTCCCGCGCTGGGCTGTTCGCGGGGATCCTTCTGATGCCGGTACTCCCCTTTTTGGAGGACACAGAGGAGAATGTCCTTGGCATTGTGGAACGGGCTGCCAGGGCAGGGGCCAGGTTCATCTATCCGGCCTTTGGCATGACCCTGCGGCAGAACCAGCGGCAGTACTACCTGCAGAAGCTGGAGGAGCTGTTTCCCGGGAAAGGGCTGGCGGAGCGGTATCAAAGGCAGTATGGGATGTCCTATGAGTGCGCAAGCCCTCAGGCAAGGAAGCTGTGGAAGGCATTTTCGGCGGCCTGCGATAAGGCCGGGATCCTTTACCGGATGCCGGATATTATCAAGGCCATTCACATGGGATATGGGGAGGAGCAGCTTGCGTTTTTTTGAGAAGTGCCGCGCGGGCGCGGATACAGAAGAGCGCTGCCTCGCAAACAAAAAATAAACTCTGTGAAATGCTAGTTTTTGCAGCCTTCACAGAGTTTTTCATTTATTTTAACAGGTTTTTTAAAACAACCCTTCCTTTGCTCGTCAAGGAAAGGTAACAGTATAATTGATAATGTTAACGGCGGTATGCGGTATAAAGGCAAAATAAACAAAGGGTGAAATGTTTGCCGCATATTAGGCCTTGTTTCAAAAAATTTTTATTTTCACCGAACTTTTTCCCTTCCGGCGACAATATATAGCAGAAAGCGAGGTGGGATCCCTTGGACGCAAAGGAGCTGGAACGTCTGGTAGACCAGTACGGGCCGCAGGTTTACCGTTTTTGCCTCAAGCTGGCCCTGCGGAAGCCGGACGCGGAGGACCTTTACCAGCAGACCTTCCTCAATGTGCTGGAGCAGGATATGAAAATCCGCAGAGACGGCAATCCCCGTTCCCTTCTGTTCTCCGTGGCGTATGGGATCTGGCGCAATGAACAGAGGAAACGGCTGCGCCGGAGCGCGGACCCCTCCGCCCTGCTGGAACTGGAGGCAGCCCCTGATGATACCGAGGGAGAGGCCCTGGTCCGTTTGGAGGCAGAGGAATTAAAAAGGATTATCGCTCTCCTGCCGCCAAAGTACCGGATCCCCCTGGTTCTGCAGTACACCTTTCAGATGCCCTTGGAGGAGATCAGCGCCATTGAGCGCATTCCCTTGGGAACCGTTAAAAGCCGTCTGCACCAGGCAAAGGCTCTCATCAAAAAGAAAATGGAGGAAAAGGGATATGGAAAAGCACAATGACCCCAGGCTGGAAATCCAGCTTCAGGAAGCCCTTGCCGCGGCTCCCGGCGAATCTGAACTTCCCGACCCCATTGTGAACGCCCGGCTCAAGGCCCGGCTGTACCAGCTGCAGGATGCAAAGGAGGCGGAAAAACAGTCTGTCCGAAAAATCCCTTTGTGGTATCTGCCTGCGCTGCTGAGCATTGTGGGGAACCTGGCGTTCTGCCTGGCCGCCGGTATGCTGGCCGCTGGCATTCTGCAGCATATGGTACTGGCTATGGCGCTCTACACGTCTATAGGGAGCATTGTGCTGACCGCTGTCGGGATCCGGCGCGCATCCTGGAAGGAAACGCTGGTACTCGTCCTCCGGCGGCGCGATAAAAACAAAGAGGAGGGTTCTGTATCATGACAACTGCCGCCTTGTGTGTTTCAGTTGCTGTAATCGGCGTCGTACTGATGGTTTTATGTATTGTGTTTATGTGCGTCTGGATTCATCGGGACGCCAAAAGTAGGGGACAGAGCGGATTGGTGTGGATATTGATTGTCATTTTGTCCTCCCCCATCCTCGGGCTTCTGGCCTATCTGCTGGCCGGACGGAAAGAAACCCGCATTCCCTGTCAAGGTTGCGGCTGGATGATCTCTGAAAACGCCCGATTTTGTGAACACTGCGGGGCGGAACATTCCCCCATGCCTGCAAATACGGTGGAGAAAAAGCGCGGCCCGGCCAAATTTATGGCCGCCTCCATCGTCTGCTTTGTGACGGGGATTCTGTGTGTGCTGGGAATGGTGATCTGCATGGTATGGCTGGATGTAACCGGAAGGCTTGGTTCTGAAATGACGGGAGGATTTTCCGGGACCGGCTATCCCTCCCCCATTGTCAGCGTGATGAGCACCAACACCATGTTTGACGGGGAGTGGAAGGTCAACTGCTATTACTGCAGCGACGGGTATCTGAAAAAGGATTTTACCTTGGACAGCCCTCAACAGGTCCTTTACTCCAACGTCACCTGCGAAGAGGGGGAGATTGCCCTTCACGTCCAGCAGGGGGATCATAAGGCGCAATATAACATTACGGATGTTCAGGGGGAATTCCGGCTGCCCCTGGAGGATTTCCAGCCTGGCAAGGTGAGGGTGATGATAGAGGTGCGGGACATCAAACGGCTGAAATCGACGATTATGTTGGAATGACGGGCCTTAGGACATGAAAAGACAGATGGGAAACGCCTGTTAGGGGGAATCGGTCTTGGGAATTTGGGTGAATATTCTGGTGGCCGGGTTGATCATTTGGGTTGTGATATACCTGCTGTACCGCAGTGGAATAGCGGTAATAGAGGTGATTGCCGCTGCTGTAATTGTGTTCCGGCGGGGGAAAAGCGGCGACAAGGTCAGCATGGTTTCCTGTAACGGATGGATTCGGCATGTGGGCAGGTTCCGCGAGAGCCGGATCTATCAATTCAGCCTCGACAGCCAGCTGTCAAAGGGAGAGGTAGGGGTTCTGCTGCTGGATCGAAAGAAACAGGAAATACTGAGGCTCAACAGCGGCAGCCCCTCCGGCAGGGCGGAGCTGCAAAGGGAAAGCAGGTATTACCTGCGCTGGGAATTCAGGAATGCCACCGGGAAATGTGAGCTTTTCTGGGAATAAACTAGGAGGCTGCCTCTTTTTCGAGGCTGCCTCCTAAGTTTTTATGTAGGGATTTTTACAGGTGCAGGGGCAAGCCGCATGTGGCAGTACCGGTTAAGTATAGGAACGGAGCACCGCCAGCGCCGCCTTTGCCTCTGTTTCAAAGTCGGCCTGAACGCCCGCCTCCATGGAGATACGCCCCTCATACCCGTTGGCCTTCATCCGCTCCATAAAGGCGCGGTAAATCTCCTTGTCTTCCTTGGGGTAGGAGCGCTTTTCCTCCTCCGCGAAGTGGGCGTGTACCAGCATATCCGCGCAGTCGTCCAGCTCCTCCAGGGTCTCCTTGTTGCGGACCCAGTGGTAATAGTCCACCAGCAGCTTGACATGGGGCTGTGCGGCGTCCTTGGCCAGCTGGTATCCCTCCGCCACGGTGTTGATGATGTTGGCCTCCTGATAGTTCAGCGGCTCAATGGCCACAGTGATGCCGGTTTCCGCCGCAAAGGGCTCCGCCATCTTACAGGTCTCTATAATCTGCCGGTAGGCCTCGTCCCTGGGGAAGCCCTCCGGGACGTTCTTTGCGCCGGAGCTGCCGAAGACAATGACCTTTGCCCCTACAGCCTTTGCCCGGGAAAAGGCCTTTGCAAGGTATGCCTTTATTTTATCCTTGTCCGCCTGGGGGCCGGTCACGCGGACCGAAGCCGGGATAAAGCCGTTGCAGGCCTCACAGGGGAGGCCGCTTTCCTTTAAAGCGTCCAGCACCCGTTGAAACTGCTCCTCGCTGAGGGCGGTCAGTCCGGCCAGCCCCAGCTCCACATAGTCATAACCCAGTTTTTTCAGAATGGGAAACGAGCCGGTCCCGGCGGGATCGGCAGAGCGGTCCTTTGAATAGGCGCAGCATCCGATTTTCATTGTCGTCATGTCCTTTCTGTCCATAGTTGAGATGGATTCGTCCAGTGATTTCATTATATCCCCTATGGGATGAAAAAGCAATGACCCTCCGTTTACATCGAAAGAAAGTGGAAAAAACCAGGGTTATTTTTGATGATGAGACAATCTGCGGGACGGGAGTCCCTTATGTCATTTCTTTTTAAGAATCCTGTTTTTCAGCGCCAGCAGCCGGAAATAGATTTCCCTGGGGTTCTCATCCTGGTAGAGGAAGGCCCCGTTGCCGGAAAAGGAGGGCTCAATAAAATCCCACCAGGTCAGGGCCTTGATCTCCGGGCGGGAGGCCGCCAGGGTGTAGAACTGCTCCATCCAATCGGCCTGGGTGGTTTCGTTCCAGCCGCCGTGCCAGGTCCCCTCGGAGTGGGAGAGCTGGGGCCAGTTTCTGGCGGAGCTGCCGGAGGGGCCTCTGGTTCCCCCGTCCACCCCCATTTCGGTGATGTGAATGGGCTTGCCCAAGGACGCATATACATCCAGCAGACGGTTTACCATCACCATATCCCTGGCGGGGAAGTAAAGCTGTATCCCAACCACATCAAAGCTGATCCCCGCCTCCAGCAGATCGCGGAAATACCGGAGAGGAGACCGCAGATGCTCCGGCAGGGAGCCATAGCAGGTATACCGCCCCGCCACATATTCCGCAAAGGGCAGGCAGACGTTGACAATCGACTGGGCCTCCGGATTGGCCTCCCGGAGGGCGTCGCAGCAGGTGCGGGTCAGCTCGGTCAGCTGAGGTTGGGTCAGGCCAAAGCAGTTGGCCCAGTCGTGAGCCTCGTTCATGGCGTCCCAGACCTGGATCCGGCCCCGGTACCGCTCCACATGGTGGTGGGCAATCTCCCTGGCGCAGGTCTGGAGCTGGTCAAAGGGCTTTTCCTTCAGCCACTGGGGATTGACTTCCCCATGGCCGAACCACAGGGGATGGCCCTTGGCCCGGATGTGGTTCTGTTCCAGGAACCCCAGGGCTTGGTCGATGTATTCATATTGATAGCATCCCTCTTGGGGAACGGTCCGTCCCGGGTAGAAGGGAAGGGTCGCAAAGTCAAAGGCCTCCTGAAAGAATTTGGCGTACCGCGCCCCTGGGGAGGTAAACCGGCTGAAATTGCACCCCAGCAGCAGGTCATCCCTGGGGTTGGAAAAGGCCTTCCTCTGGGAGGAGGCAAACAGGGCGCCCTCTGCGCCGTAAATGGCGTGGGACAAGGCGTACAGGCGGTTTTCCGGCGTGCTGTTCCCCCGGTTGGCCAGGTGCAGGAATTCCCTAGCGGCATCTATGTGCCCCTGGACGGCAGGGGAAAGGTCAAGCCCTTCTCCCAGTTTGGCGGCATGAAACAGGTAGGTGTTGGCAGCCTCGGTGATAAAGTCCACAAAGCCGCCGGTGTAGCCCTGACCCTGGTTGTCCGCCGTCACCCAGATGTTGCCGTAAAGGGGAAGATTCAGCTTGGCGTGTACCATATAGGGGGACTTGGTGATAGTAAGTTCTACCGTGTCGTCGGTGAGGATCCTCTGCCGCCGCTCATCCGGTTCAAACTCCATGTCGCTGGCATAGATGGATTCCAGCACAGGCTTGGGCCAGGGGTTTCCGCCTGCGTCGTCCAGTCTGATGTGTATGGTCTGCATATGCCTCCTCCTTTTCGTCTGCAGAATATATATTGTTTGATACCTTTTCATTATATCATAGGGGCCTTTTTTTCTCCTATAAGCAGTTTTTTAACCTATTGTTGTGCCGTTTTAGGGGATATGCGAAAATTTAGGCTATTTACACACAAGTCATTCACCGGTAACATATTATTTAGATAATCTGCCGCGGCTTGTTGGAAAATGCCTTAAAGGCAAAGGGACTTCCCTTCCTGGCCGCTGCAGTATAACCAGATTGGAATGGAGGAAAAGCAGATGCAAACCAAAACAAAGCCAGCTGCCAAGCGCGGGACCCTTGCACAGCGCTTTATCCGGGCCTTTCAAAACGACTGGCAGATTTACCTTCTCCTGCTGCCTGCAATGGTCATGGTATTTATATTCTGTTATCTGCCCCTGTATGGAATCCAGATTGCCTTTAAGGATTATAAGGCGGTATTGGGCATTGCCGGCAGCCCTTGGGTGGGCCTGAAAAATTTCACCGACTTTTTCAGCGCTTACTATTTCAAGCGGCTGCTGTCCAACACCTTCCTTCTGAACCTGTATAATCTTCTGTGGGGCTTTCCGGTTCCCATCCTTTTGGCGATCCTCCTCAACCAGTTTGAGCGGGAGCGGTTTAAGAAGTTCACCCAGACCATTATCTATGTGCCCCACTTTATTTCCACTGTGGTTATGGCGGGCATGCTGTACCTGTTCCTTTCCCCCACCAACGGCATGGTCAATCACCTGATCACTGCCCTGGGCGGGGAATCCATCTACTTTATGGTGGAGCCCGGGTGGTTTCGCACCCTGTTTGTCGCCACGGATATCTGGCAGCACGCTGGGTGGAATACCATTCTCTACATAGCCACCCTCACCGGCATCGATCCAGGGCTGTATGAGGCGGCCACTATTGACGGCGCATCCAAGCTGCAGAAAATTCTGCATATCGAAATTCCCCACCTGCTGCCCATCGCGGTGATGATGCTGATCCTCAACTGCGGCAGCCTGCTGGCCTCCAATACGGATAAGGCCCTGTTGATGCAGACTTCCGGCAACATGGCCACCTCGGATATCATTGGCGTCTATGTTTACACCATGGGCCTTGGCAAGGCGCAGTTCTCCTATACTACCGCCATAGGGCTTTCCATCAATGTGATCAACTTCGCAACCATCATGCTGGTCAACTGGATTTCCCGGAAGCTCAGCAACACCAGCCTGTTCTAAGGGGAAAGGAGGAATAACGCCATGCCAACCACAAAAAGGAAAGTGCA
>CATJCP010000202.1 GCA_949737515.1 uncultured Oscillospiraceae bacterium
CATATCCCGGTTCCGCACAGGCAGGTCTGATGCAGTTCTCTGCCGGCGGGCTGACCATGTGGACTTATACCAAGGACAACAAGCTGGTTTCCGTTGCAGTAGAAGGTTCAGGCGACGAGAGTTTTGCCAACTTCCCCGAAGGGTGGCAGAGGGATTTCGGTATCGACCGTTACGAGGATTTTGCCAGATGGCAGGATGCGGGCTACATAGACCCTGACTCCATGAGCTGCACCGACTATGAAACGCCATTCTCCGGCGGGTTGAGCGCTTCCGTTGTCGGCACCCTGGACGATTATGTGAAATACATGGGCTTTGAAGATAACCTCGGAAAAGACACCATCGGGTTCTTTGTCTATGTAGACGATGTCCGCGAGATGAAGAAGAACGCCATCGCTGTCAACTATGAAGGTAACAACGGTTTGGCAATCCCGGCAAATTCCACCAAGATTGACTCTACCATGAAATTCCTTGACTGGCTGTTCGGTTCCCAGGAGGCCCACGACCTGTTCCAACTGGGCATTGAAGGCAAAGACTTTGAATATGTCGGCGACAACAGCTACAAGACATTGACCTCTTACAGCGCTGATTTCGGCGGCTATGGCTGGACTTGGAACCCAGAATACGCCCTGATTTCCGCCGCTTATACGGATGAAGCCCTTGCTTATCGCAAATATGAGTATGAGCCTGATACCTTTACCGCCTTCCCGGTCCTGGGCTTCCACTTTGATACAACGGATACCGAGCTTTCTACCGCCATTGCCCAGTGCAAGGCTGTAACGGATAATGTGGCAATCGTCAAGCTCCACGGCATCCGCACAGACGGCAACGGCAAAACCTTTGACAGCATCCGCGAGATGCTGAAAGCAAATGTTGACCAGGCCATGTCCAACGGCGGCCAGCAGATTGTTGATGCTCTGACAGAGCAGCTTACTGCATATCTTGCAACAAAGTAATCTCCAAAAATAAAAATATCTAGTAAAGAAAGCGGCGTGGTGTATAATGGTTTATATATCACGCCGCTTTTTGAGAGGGATGAAGGGCAATGAAAAAGGTTCAGGTGGATTTATTAAAAGAATGGGAAAAGGAGAGCGTCAATCATGGGGTCAACCTGTGTTATCCCAGGCCCCAGGGTGCAAAGGGCTTTTATCCCTATGGGTTTGTGCAGAAAAACGACAGCGCGGCGGATTTTGTCAGATGGCACGGAATATTCCTGACCCTGGGGAGCGGACAGGACGGGCTTGAAACGGTTTCCGTTACAGCGGAGTTTGCAGAAGGGGAGCCCCTGACCGCCCAGGTTCCCGCATTGTTCCGAAACGGGGAAGCCCGCCTGGAAGTCCCTTTCCGCTCCTTCCCCATAGAGACGGCAAAGGGGAACATTTGGGAATTTGTAACCGGCTTCCAAATCAGAGGGAACCAAGGGCTGGAAGTAAAAGAATGTACTGTCCGGCGGCGGCCCTGCGTTTATCTGGATATGCCGATTTGCGGGAAGTCCGGCCAGCCGGGGGAAACCGTTATCTATGAGGGAACATTATACAACTGTTCGCCGGAGCCTGCCGCAGTAAGTGCAGAACAGGTTTTTTCGGGCTGGGAATCAATGGTTGCAGAAATCCGGCTGGATAACAACCGCATCCTTGCGCCAGGGGAAGGGGTTCCCCTCACTGTTTCAGTAAAGGTACATGATGATATGGTCGCCGGGGGCCATGAAACAACATCAATACGTGTCTGCGGACAAGGGGGAAGTTCTGCCGGAGAGGACATCCTGGAGCTGAAAACCCTACGGAGCCTGTCCCATCCTTACCTATACCACAATGCCGAAAAATGGCGGGAGGCCAGAGAAAACGCTGCACGCTATACCCCTTATGAAAAAGAGTATAAAATGTATCTGGAAAAAGCGGATTCCTGGCGTATTGCCGACCCTATGGAGGGCCGCCCCTTCTGTTATGATACCAAAAATGAGGACGGGGTTATGTCCTGCGCCTATCTTCTCGCCCTGACAGGTGAAAAGAACTATGCCGAAAAGCTGGCGGATTTCTTCCGGCGTTTTTCTGACCCGGAAAAGGGATATCCAGCAAAAAAACGGGGGTGCAGCCAGTCCTATGTACAGGAAGGGCATTTTTTCAAGCATCTTGCCGTTGGGTATGATATTCTTTTGGGAGCCGGAATCCTCAGCGAAAGGGAAAAGTCTGCTGTTGAAAGATGCTTCCGGCTGTATATGGAAATGCTGGACATACATATTTTAGACGGGCATATCTCCAACTGGATTTTATCCGAGCTTCAGGGAGCGCTGTTCTGCGCTTTGGTTCTCCAGGACATTGAGCGGGCGGAGCGGTTCGCCTTTGGGCCAGGGGGGATTGTGGAGCAGTTCCGCTACGGCATTTTTAACGACGGCTGGTGGCATGAGTGTTCTATCGGGTATAATACTTGGGTTTCCTCTATTATGCTCCATACTGCCCATGCCCTGCTGCCCTTTGGGTATAACCTGGTAAATACATATTTTCCCATCCCTTTTAACAAAGAAGTAAGCTCCGTCTACCGCGCCCAGCCCCATGAAGTCAAATTCGGGATGTTTAACCAAAAGTGGGGCGGCAACCGGAAAAATTACGCCTGCATTAAGGATATGTTCGACGCTCCGCTGCCCTTCCTGGATTACAGGGGCGTGATGTTCGGAGTCTCCGATTCCGACGAAAAGCGGCTGACCGAGCAGCATTTCGGTTCCACCTATGACCTGGCGTACCAATACTACCACGACCCCGCATACCTTCCCATGATTGCCCAGGATACCCCTCATCTGATTTTTGGAAACCCGGAACACCACGCGCTGGCACTCAAATCCATTGACCATACCGCCATCCGGGGCAATGCCTTTTCCAGCAATATTGGCCTTGCCCTACTCCGCAGCCAGAAGCCCGGACGGGAACAGCGGGAACAAATCCAGGCGGTTCTGCGGTACGGTTCCCACGGCAACGCCCACGGGCATTTCGACATTACCGATATGTTGTCTGTCATGCGGTACGGGCGGAGCTTTTACAACCCGGAAAACTGCTGGTGGGGATACGCCCATTTTATGTATAAGTTCTATGTGCAGAATTCCCTCACCAAAAACATGGTTGTGGTGGATGAGAAAATGCAGAACCCGGCGGATTCCCGGTTAATCCTCTGGCACAGTGAGGAAGGCTTGCAGGCAGCAGGGGTAGAGGTAAAAACCATGTGGTCTTACCCTCCTTACGGCGGCATGGTCTACACCCAGGATGGGCAGACCGCCACTAAGGAAGAACTGCGCAAACGCTGCAAAATGAACCGTTCCTATCTCCCCATTCAGGAGGGGGAGGGAACCCCGGAATATGGGGAATTGACCGGCTTTACCGAGCCGATCCTGCAAAAGCGGGTTATGGCCGTAACGGACGATTATATTGTCCTGTTCGACTACCTGGAAGGGGAGCGGGAACACCAGTTTGACAGCCTGATGCAGATTAAGGGCTTCCAGGGAATTGAAGGGGGGAGCGTTGTCTCCGCAGGGCATACGGAGCAGATGAATTCCAACCCCATTTCAGATGCGCAGTTTATTACAGACTGCAACTGGTATGACGTAAAGAGCGGCAGTACTGCCCGGTTCCAAACCATCTTTACCGAAGATGACGCCGGGGAACGGATGGACAGGTGCGACCGCTCAAACTACAATGAACCGGGAATTTTAAATATGGACGTTCATACCGCATGGCCCCGGCAGACACAGCAGATGATTGGGCGGGTCGCCATTTACGATGGCTGGGCGGCAGACGGCAACGGCTACGCCATCCCCCTTTCCTACCGCCTGGATTTGGACGGAAGGACAGCGGATTCCGGCGAGTTTGACGGCTGGATTCTGGGCCGGGGGGAGGTTTCCGCCGATGTGCGGGGAATCTCCCAAGCGGTTCTGTCCCTGCGCCAAGGGGGGAGCCAAAATGAAATCGGCAATCCCATCCCAACCCCCCAGGGGGTTTTCTGGGGGGAGATTTGCCTGGAATTGGAGGATGGAACGACCCTGAACCTGGGAAAATGCCTGAAAGACGGGAGCCTTCCCTGGGTTCATATGGAAAACGTGGATGAAGGCTTTGGCATTGGACGGGATTACAAGGACGGCAGGGTGACGATTGTCGGGACGGAATACCCGTATTCTTTGGGGGCAAGCCCAATGGATCACAAAGAGGAAAGCCGTATCTGTTTGGATTTATCCGGTTTACACGCGGTTAAACTGACCGCCTGTGTCGGGGTGGATGCTTTTGAGGGCGACGAATGGCAGCGGCGGAAAACCTACGCGGTGCGGAGCTTTGGGAAAATTGGGCGTTACCTGACGGTAGTAGAACCCTATGAGAAGGAATCC
>CATJCP010000203.1 GCA_949737515.1 uncultured Oscillospiraceae bacterium
AGATCGGACAGCGGTAATTATCTCCCATCGTGTGGGGCTGTGCAAAGCCGCCGACAGGGTAGCCGTGATGAAGGATGGAAGGATTGCGGAGATCGGCAGCCATGAGGAATTATTGAAAGCTGGTTCCTTATATCAAACGATGTGGGAAGCCCAAGCTTCTTGGTATACAGATTAACGCAGCCAAGGTTTAAAATCCACCGTCAAGACGTGCGCAGGAGGATTCTGAACAGGTTTTAAAGAGGCCGCAAAATTTACAAAGCTTATAATGGCAGAAAGCTGCCGAAATAAATAAAAAAGGAGCGCATGGCTATGGAAGAAACCAAAAAGGAAAAAGCCCGGCAGGGGAAAAAGTGGATGAGGTGGATTGTCCCGGCAGTTCTGGTCCTGCTGCTTGCAATAGCGGCAGTGATAGCGGTCCCCCTTCTGGCCAAAGGGAGCAAAGAGGAGAGAACCAGCATTATTACTGTTTCAACCCTGGAGAAGATCATCAACACCAGTGAACTGTCAACATTTACAGCTGTATACAATGGGATTGCTAAAGTAATGGATGAGAAAAAGCCGGAAGAAATTGATTATTATGTATCCTATGAGGCAACTGTAGACGCTGGGATCGACCTTGACCAAGTAAATATTACAATGAATGAAGAAACCAAAACCGTCACTGTAAAAATCCCAGAGGTTCACATCACTGACAGCACAGTAGATATAAAAACCCTGGATTTTATCTTCTATAACAGCAAATCCAATACATCCTCAGTAACACAAGAGGCATACGCCGCCTGTGAAGCTGATGTTGACGAAGAAACCAAAACTCATGACGCTATTTTTGACTTAGCCCATCAGAACGCAGTGAATGTAATAAAGGCATTGGTGAGTCCGTTTATTGAACAGGCTGGGCCTGAGTATACGCTGGTAGTTGAGTAAGGAGGGGCCCATGATGAAGAAAGTAATCATTCTGTTTTTAACTGTCTGTATGCTGGTTATGGCTGCTGGCTGTGAAAAACAGCCGCCGGAAGAGCCTGTCAACATAGAACCTAAACTTTCCCAGATGAAATATATCTGTGAATTATCCGTAATGGATTGTTATTATCACAATGTCGCAAAATACCAAGAAGAAGATGCGGCAGGTATGCTTTGGTGGACAAAGGACAAAAAATTCTGGATAGAATACAGCGGTGTTGTACGGTTGGGGATTAACGCTTCATTGGTCAATATGGAAGTGAATGGCACACAAGTTACAATTACAATCCCAAAGGCAAAGGTCCTGGGCTGCAAAGTGGATTCCGCCTCGCTTACCAAAGATTCCTATATTGTAGACAAAGATTCTGCAGATATCAGCGCAGAGGATGAGATAGCGGCGTTTAACGACGCACAAAACCAACTGGAAGAAAACGCGTCAAACAATCAAACGCTTTTAGCGGAAGCCCAGCAGAGGGCAAAGTCTCTATTGGAGGATTATGTGACAAACATTGGAACGGTTATGGGAAGGGAATACACGATTCAATGGGTTTATTTGGATGAAGACGAGAAACCTGCTGGAACCCCCTCCAGCAGCCAGCCTGTCCAAGATGATACAAGTTCTTCAGCGCCATCCTCTGTTTAATACAGGGTTCATGTAAACCCCGGCAGGGTAGCTGTGATAAAAACAGGACAAGCTGTGGAACTTGGCAGCCACGAGGAACGATGAAAAGCCGGTTCCCTATGTCAAACGATATGGTCTTGGCATGTGGACCGAGACCTTGCCAACACACCGGAACATCTGCTATGATAAAGGTGGGAGGTGATTAAAGGCCATGGAGCATTTGGAACAAATGGAGACCTCCCGCCTGCTCCTGGTGCGGCTGGACCGAAGTTGGATGGAGCGTTTTTCCCAAAATCCGCAGGAAACGGCCCGCGCCCTGGAAGCGGCCCTCTCCCTTTCCCCCTCTGAACGGGCGGAGCATCCTTCCTCCGCTTATCTCTACGCCTGTTCAGAGATGAGGCGGCTTCTTTATGGAGAAAACTCCCATGAGGAAAAGTGGCTGTGCTTTTGGGAAATCATCGAAAAGGAAACCCGGCGGCGCATCGGCGGCCTGCTGTTCAAAGGGCCTCCGGATGAAAACAGGGCCGTCGAAATCGGCTATGGCATAGACGGGGATTTCCGCCGGAGGGGATACGGGCTTGAGGCAGTGGAGGAGGGGATTCGCTGGGCCTTTTCCCAAGGGGCCAAAACCGTGATTGCCAAGGTGAACCCTGGGAATATTCCCTCCCGCAGGCTTTTGGAACGGGCTGGGATGGTACAGTACCAGATGATTGGGAAAATGCCCTGTTACCGCGTCTGTTCCTCTGGCGGGAAAACTGACAATGAAAGGAAGGACAACAATGAATCCTGCTTTTTATCAAAACAACCAAATCCCTGAAACCACTCCGGAAGCGGAGGGAATCCCCTCCCAGGCGGTTCTGGACTTTATGGAGGGCGTTGCCCAGCGCCGCGTCAGCCTGCACAGCTTTCTGCTGATGCGCCATGGAAACATTGCGGCGCGGTGCAGCTACGCCCCCTATACGCCGGAACGCCGCCATCGGGTCTATTCGGTGAGCAAAAGCGTCACCTCCGCAGCGGCCGGAATCGCGGTAAAGGAAGGCCTGCTCCGGGTCACCGACAAGGCGGCGGGCTTCTTCCCGGAGGAGATCGACGGAATCCTCCACCCCTTCACCGCCCGCATGACAGTCCAGGACCTGCTGACCATGCGCACAGTACACCGGGGCTCCACCGATACCAGCAAAGGGCGCTGGGTCCACAGCTTCCTGAACACTCCCCCGTCCCATCCCTCCGGCACAACCTTCGCCTACGACACCACCGGCACCCACATGGTCTGCGCCATCCTCCAGAAGCTGACCGGACAGACGGTTCACGACTATCTTAGGGAGCGGCTGTTTGACAAAATTGGCATGGGTCCCATCTACTGGGAGAAGTGCGACCAAGGCATCTGTCTGGGGGGAAGCGGCATCTGGTGCACCACAGAGGATATGGCCAGGTTTGGGCAGCTGTACCTCCAGGATGGGGTTTGGAACGGGGAGAGAATCCTGCCGGAGGGCTGGGTCAGGGACAGCTTTACCTCCTATTCGGACAACTCCAGCGGCAATTCCACCATGGACGGCTGCGGCGGCTATGGGTACTTTTTCTGGAAGACCAAGTATGGCTGGTGCGCCTTTGGCATGGGCGGACAGCTGATTGTCGTGATCCCGGAAAGGGATCTGGTCTTTGCCTGCACCGCCAACACCATGGAGCACAAGGACGGTCAGCAGCTAATTCTGGACAGCCTGTGGGAATCCATATACCCCGTCCTCTCGGAAAACGCCCTTCCGGAAAATCCATCCGCCCTGGAAAGGCTGCGGGAGGAGCAGGGCAAGGCCTCTGTCCTGGGAACCGATGGAAAGCGTTCCCCCTGGGAAAACCGCATTTCCGGGAAGCGTATTGTTTTGGACAAGGGCTGCGACGAAATCACAGAAATAGAGTTCCGGTTCCGGGAAACGGACGGGGAGCTCCTGCTGGTCCGGAATGGAGGGGAGCAGACCATTCCCTTCGGGATCGGGGAGTTCCGGAAGTCAGCGGACATCTTCACCGGACTGGAGGCAGAATCGGGATTGAAATGGGTTTCGGACAACAACTGTATTCTGCAGATGGAGCTGCCGGACCAGGTCCACCGCCATGAATTCCGGTGCGTGTTCCTGCCGGACGCGGTAACGGTACAGATAAAATCTGTAGGAGGACTCCGGCCCGACCGGTTAAGCGGCTACTTAGGGGCCTTGGGTGAATTTTAGAATAACCCCAACCGGCGCTCATTCATGTTTCAGAAGAGTACTGCAGGACAGTCCCCTCTTCAAATATCTCATTGCTCCAAAAGGGGACGCAGCATTCATCATGCTACGTCCCCTTTTGACTGATCCCCCATAGGGCAAGGCTGCAAACGGGAAGAAATGCCACTGTCAAAATCAACAGATTCACAAAAGGTGAAAACTGCAGCTCTATCATGCTCCAAAATGAATATGGCTTGAAAAACATCCAGACATTATATTCCTTGATGGCAATGGGGAAGGAAAACCTGTGAAATATAAATTCAAACAAAACCAAAAAGCTGGACAGGCTGACCGCTGTTATGACTGAGGTCACAGAGCAGGATATATATAAGAGAAAAAGCGTCAGTACCGTGCACCCAATGACCAAGCAGACGAGGGAAAATGTAAGATATTGGGAAACAGTCCATTCAGCGGAAAGCTCTATCCCTGGATACTCCAACGGCTGGCCACCGTCAAACAGGCCGCAGGCAAATACAGCGGCAATGGTCACCGTCCCCATCAAACTGCAGGAAATGGCAGAAAACAGCATTGACGCCAGCGCCTTGGCAACGCTCCTGCCTCTGCGCCCCACAAGACAGGCAGCGGGAATCTGGTAGATATCCCGCTCTTTATCCCCCGCGAAAACAGGGGACAAAGTGGAAACCAAAATCACAACCAAAAAGTAAGGCGCAACAGAGACGGCAAGGGTAACAGCCACACTCCCCGTATCGGAAAAGTAGCTCTGCCGGAAACCGTCAGACAGGCAGATAATAAGTGCAGAAGCAGCGTATGCCGCCATAAAAACCCAGGCCAGCTTTTTGAGGAGCAGATGCTCCAGCTCCAGGACCATTATTTTCAGCGTTATTTTCATCAGCCCCTGACCTGCTTTCTTGTATAACCTATGTAGCAGGCTGTCAGGCATACCGCCATGAGAAGAAGGTTAAAAACTGCGTTTGCGGCAAGGGTGGGAACCAGCGCCCCAAAAAGGCTTGTATAATGCCCTGATTCCATCAGTTCAAACTGTGTCTGGAGCATAAAGAGACTTAGCTCCCCTGGCAGGGACCAGAAGGCAGAAAGATACTTAGGGAAGGAAATTGTGTTGGCGTAGACCGCCGTGCCGCCGTAGTAAACCCCTGCGGCAAAGAAGGGAACCAGGGCGTTTTTGCTGTACACTGAGAGGCACATGACAATGCTTCCCAGTGTGAGCCCAGCCAAAAGCGTCCCCCCAATCTGCCGAAGGCAAAAGCCGTACACGGAACCGGCATAGGCAGTCAGCGAAAGGCCATAAGTGCTGGCGGCGGAAACGGTGGAGCTGGGAGCATGGTGGCAGATGGCAGTAACGATCATGTAAAGGGCCTCCATAATCAGAACAACTCCAGACACAAAGATGCCCCCTGCCGTCACCTTACTGAGAAAAACCCCTCCGCGGCCCTTGCGGGCGGTCAGCAGCGCCGCCTGTGTGCCGCTGGTATATTCGTCGGAATATGTCCCCGCAAGCCCCACAATGATAATCAACATAATGAGCCCAGGAAAGATTGCTGCATGGTTCACATCTATAAAATTATTTGCGCTGCTCTCCAGGTTCAGTTCGATCAAAACAGGCGTATCACGGTAGGCCTGGAGAAGCCTGGCCTTTGCCTGATCCAGACTTGTCCGGCCGGATGCGGAAACATCCTGGGCAAGCTCCTGGATAAAGGCCTCCCGGTTGTCTATGCGTTCAAAGTAATTGTTGAGCTTTACGGCCAGATCGCTGTTCAGGGAACGGTAAACGCGTTCATTTTCCCGGTATCCCTCTAAATATTCAAAAACCGGGGTGGGTATATATGGTTTCATCTGTTCAACGCTGCATTCATATCCGCTGCTTTGGACAAGCCTGTGGAGCTCCTCTTGGTTCACCGCCTCCGTCAGTTGGGGGCGCATTGGTTCAAGGGTGTACTTTACCCCCACATTGTCGATAAACTGGAGTTTTAACAGAAGATAAAGGGCGAGAAATGCCAGCATGGAAATCCAGACGACCTTTTTGGAACAGATTTTATAAAGCTCAGTTTTCAGCATCCGACTGTTCATGAAATATTCCCCCCAAAGTAATAACTGAATACATCCTCTAAAATCGGCCTGACCGGTTCGCAGGGAAAGGGCGGCTGCCGATCCCCAACAATCCGTATTTCCACGCCGCCGTTTTTTTGAATCATGTTTCCAATCATATACCGGCCTTTTATTTTGTGGAACACCTCGTGGGAGATAAAGGCAGACCACACCTTCCCCTCCACTTCTCCAAGCAGCTGGTCAATGGCGCCGATTTTCAAAACGCCGCCGTCCCGCATGATAATCACCTCTCCGGCGATAAATTCCATGTCAGATATGATATGGGTGGAGAGCAGAACGATTCGGTTTTCTGAAAGTTCGGAAATGATATTGCGAAAGCGGATTCGTTCCTGGGGATCAAGTCCCGCCGTGGGTTCATCCAGGATCAGGATTTTGGGATCGTTAAGCAGCGTCTGGGCAATTCCCACACGGCGGAGCATACCTCCGGAAAAACCGCCCAGCCTTTTCCGGCCTGTGTCCTTTAAGCCCACAAGCTCTAACAGTTCCTCAATCTTTGTATCTGCGGCCCTTCCGGTAATCCCTTTCAGCGCGGCGATGTACTTGAGGAATTTCCTGGCGGAAAAGTTCTTATACACCCCGATCTCCTGGGGCATATACCCAAGCTTATCCCGGTACGCCGCTCCAAGCTCATGGATATTCACCCCATCCAGGCAGATTTCCCCCTCCGATGGGGCCAGAATATCCACCATCATCTTCATCAAAGTGGTTTTCCCCGCCCCGTTTGGCCCAAGGAGCCCATATACGCCGCTGGTCAGCCGAAAAGTCACATGGTCAACCGCACGTTTCCCTCCAAAGTCCTTTGTCACCTGGCAGACAGACAATTCCATCATCCATTCCCCCTTTAAGCGTACAGCCTTGCGGCTGTTTTTACTGTGGAGACTGCAAACAGCCCAAGGCCGAAAACAGCCGCACAAACCAATATTCCTATACTGATATCTGCCCCCATGATGACGTCCAAAACCTCACACTGGGAAAGGATCCACGAGGCCCCCAGCACCCAGGCCGCCATTATCAGGGACAGCGGCAGGGCATTATCCAAAAAGGCCACCAGGAACAGCGCCGCTGCACCGGCCAGGAACATGGCGGTAAAGGCGCAGAGATACGCCTTCAAAAGGAAGCCGGAATGGGGAAACGCCGCTCCTGCCAATCCCACAAGCAGGGCATTGAAGATCATCCCTATCCACAGACGGGCAAAGTATATTTTGCCAGGCGCATACCGGCAGGTCTTCTCAAGCTGAACCAGGCTGCTGTCCCGGCATTGAAGCTCCCGGATTACAAATGTCAGCATGGGAACAGGGGATAAGGAGGTCAAAAAGGCAAGCGGCTCCACTTCCATCCCTGCCGACGCCATAGAAGGGACAACACAGCTTCCCAGCAAAAACGCCGCCAGCAGCCAAAAAACCACGGCTTTTACAGTGAGGAAAGAGAACGCTGACCGCCAAAAGCCAGCGGTCCAGATCCCTGGACTTTCCACATAGTAAGAGGCAGCAGTGCGGCAGACGGCTTTTATCTCATCCTGCGGAACCTGGGGGACGGGTATATCCCTGATCTGTGCGGCAATGCGCCGTTCTTTTTCTAAAAGGAGATCCGTTTGTTTCCTCATATCTCATATCCCTCCAATTCTTTTTTCAGCTTGTCCAGCCCATAACGAACCCGGGACTTTACAGCGGCTTCCTTTGCCCCGGTCATTTTGGCGATCTCCTGAAAGGAAAAATCAAAGTAAAACCGCAGTATAACCGCTTCCTTCTGCTCCGGCGGCAGGCGGTCCAGCGCCTTTTCGACGTCCTGCCGCATTTCGGCCTTAGACATTGCAGAACCTCCAGCCAGGACGTCCTCTGTCAGCTCCGCAGTTTCGGGATGGCGCGAAAGCGTGCGGTAATAATTTTTCAAATGGTTGGAGGCTATGGCAAACAGCCAACTTTTAAAGGCGGCCTTGGGACGATATCCGGCAATCCCAGATATCATTTTAATGAAAACTTCCTGGGTCAGATCCTTCGACTGATGATATAGACCTGTGTTTTTGTAAAAATACGCAAAAACAGGCTGATAATAACTGCTGATCAGACCTTCCATTGCGTCCCTGTCCCCGTTCTGCGCATCTTTGATCAGTTCGATCTCCTCCATGCCATCTGTCACCGCCTCTGTATGGTCTCACTTACTATAACACCGGAAGTCCGCAAAAGGATTCAGTCCCCCTCAAATTTTTGCAAAAAAACCCGCCGTTCCTCGTGTAAGAAGGACAGCGGATTTCAGGACAGGTATAAAGGATTGCGGGAAATCACTCAGTCAATAGAAATCTTATGCATAATGATACTTATCTTTCAAAGCCATAAAACAAATCGCTGATAAAACCAGGGCGAATATCTCCGCCGCCACAATGGCCAGCCAGATGCCGTTGACCTCCCACAAAACCGGCAGGACGATAATCGCGGCTACCTGAAACACCAGTGTCCGCAGAAAAGAAATCAGCGCGGAAACGCCGCCGTTGTTCAGGGCAGTGAAGAAGGAGGAGGCCCAGATGTTGACCCCCATCAGCAAAAAGGCCAGGGAGTAAATGCGAAAGCCGGCGCAGGTCAGGTCAAATAATGTCTTGTCATAACTGGAGAAAATCCCCACCAGGGGCGCGGAAAGAAGTTCCGCGGCCAGGGTCAGCAGGACGCCCCCGCCAACCATTAGCACCAGGCTTTTTCGGAACAGGTTTTTCAGTTCGTCATGATTTCCCGCCCCGTAATGGTAGCTGATCACCGGGGCCGTCCCCACAGAGTAGCCGATAAAGACCGCCGTAAAGATAAAGTTGACATACATAATAATACCGTAGGCCGCCACCCCATCCTCCCCTGCAAACCTCATCAGCTGAAAATTATACAGGATATTGACCAGGGAGGAGGACAGGTTGGACACCATTTCAGAGGAACCATTGGCGCAGGCCTTCAAAAATACCTTTCCGTGGAAACGGGCGAATTTCAGCCGGAGGAGGCTGTCGTTTTCCCTTGCAAAATACCAGATGGGAATCACCGCCCCCAACATCTGCCCAATGGCGGTAGCCGCCGCCGCGCCGGCCAGTCCCCAGCGGAAAGCGACAATAAAGAGAAAGTCCAGGATTCCGTTGGTAACGCCTGATATGATGTTGATTTTCAGGCTTAGAGTCGGCTTTTCCGCCACAATAAAAAAGCTCTGGAAGACGATTTGGAGCATAAAGAAGGGATCGGCGGCGAATAGGATTCGCCCATACAAAACGCAGTAATCCAGCATATCGCCGGATGCTCCCAAAGCCCTGGAAATCTGCGGCGTAAAGATAAACCCGATGACGGACATAAGCGTCCCTATCACCGCGGTAGCGCCAACCATCATGGAAAAGTACTCGTTGGCCTGTTCCGGCTTTTTCTCCCCTAGGGCGATGGAGACAATGGCGCTGCCCCCGGAGCCAACCATAAACCCCACTGTCCCCACCCCCATCAGCACAGGGAAAATCAGGTTGAGGGCAGCAAAGGGCTGCTTCCCCACAAAGTTGGACACAAAAAAGCCGTCCACAATGCTGTAAAGGGAGGTACAGATCAGCATAAGCACGGTTGAAATGGAAAAACGCAAAAGCCTTTTATAGGTAAAATGATCTGATAACTGAATTCTCATGTACTCGCCTCTTTATCTGTCTCATTCTGGATTCTTTGGATGAGCTCGCTGCTTTTCTCCTCAAAGATACCCACATACCGGCGGATCATCCGCAAAAATTCCCGGCTTTCCTCCGGGGTCATGGCGGAGAAGACGCTGTTCTCCATGTCTATCATAGGGTAGATGGTCCTCTCCACCAGCTCTTGTCCCGAGTTGGTTAGGTGCAGGTGCATATCCCGGCCCTTCCCCGGCTCCAGCCAGAGCAAGCCCTTTCTCTCCATCACCTTGACTGCGGAGCTGACGGTCTGTTTGCTGCAGGAGTACCATCTGGCAATCTCCGTCTGGAGGCAGCCGTCCCCCAGCTCAATCATGGCGTAAAGGATCTGGCCAGTTGTGTCGGACAGCCCCATCCTCACGGATATATTGTGATAGCACTGATCTATTTTTCGGAACAGCCGGTCAAATTCCCGCATTTCGCTGCCCTGTTTGACTTCCATAGAATCTCTCCTTTGTATTGAGTATGATTTCGGATTTAGCAGTGTCAACTATTATAGTATGATTTCGTACTCATGTCAAGCCCAGATTTGAGACTGAGGGACACAGGATTTGGACGGAGATAGAACCACCTTGCAATCTTTCCGTCAAACGTGTATACTAAAGACAGAAACCATTGTCCAAATCCGACCCGTACAACGTCAGGGGGGCAGGAATATGCCAAACAAGGCCCAGAACCTAAAGCCGGATACCATATTAAAAAACTACTGGAGCAATAACGAACAATTTGCAGATCTGTTCAACGCGGTTTTATTCCAGGGGCGGCAGCTGATCCTGCCGGAAGAGCTGGAGGAGCTGGATACAGAAAGCTCCTTTGTATCGGAACACGGCGATTATGCGGAGAACCTCCAGGCTGCGCGGGACGTCATAAAAATACAAAAGAAGTCCTTGGCCTTTGGGGTAAATTTGGTGATGTACGGCCTGGAGGATCAGGAGCACGTTCACTATGGGATGCCCCTGCGCCTTATGGGGTACGACTACAGCGCCTATAAAAAGCAGTTTGACAGAAACGGGGCGAGATACAAAACCGGCAAAGGCCTGACCGAGGACGAATTTTTGTCCAGGATGAAGAAAACCGACAAGTTTATTCCTGTAATCACGCTGGTGATCTACTATGGGGAAAAGCCCTGGGACGGGCCGCTTTCTCTCCGTGAAATGCTGAACATTCCCGAAGAAATCGCGGAATATGTAAACGACTACAGGATGCTGCTGGTAGAAGCGCGGCAGAACAATTTGGTTCTGCGCAACGTCAACAATTCAGATTTTTTTCACCTTTTGAGCATACTGCTGGAGCAGGACAGAACCAACCGAGAGAAAAGGGACAGCGCAATCAGGTACGCAGAGGAGAGCGGTCTGGACTCATCGGTGGCCATGGCCGCAGCAGTGACAGCAAAGGTTCCCGGCCTGAATTACAATGAACTGATCCAGAAAAAAGGAGCTGAGATTATGTATAGCGTGTTTGAAGAGACCAAAGAGGAAGGCAGATTGGAAGGCAGATTGGAAGGCAGATTGGAAGGCAGGCAGGAAGGCAAATTGGAAGGCAGGGCAGAAGGCATTATTGAAGTGGGAATGGAATGCAGCCTTTCTAAAAAACAAATATTGGATATCCTGCAAAAAAAGCTGGACGTAACTCTAGACAAGGCTGAAGAATACTTCCAGGTCTATCAGCAAAAAGATTTTAATTTGCAAAGCTAATTGACTTATTTTATACTACAAGAGGGATTCAGTCATGTACAGAGTGTTTAAAGAGACCAAAGGTGTAGTCTGCATTGAAAACAGGAGGACGCCAAAATGAATGGACGGATACCGCATATGGTTCAGTATCAAGGTTCCAAAAGAAATTTGGCCCCCCAAATATTGCAATACATGCCCTGCAAATTTGAAAGATTGCTTGAGCCTTTTTCAGGTATGGCTGCAATAAGCATTGCAACAGCTTACGAAAAACGAACAAATCAGTTTATTATCAATGATATCAATAGGCCGTTAGTAAGTATGCTTCAAGAGGCCATAGAACATCCTTCTCGGTTGGTTGAGGAATACAGTAGAGTGTGGGAAGAACAGTTCCAATATGGCGAAAACCATGTTCAGCATTTTTATAATATCAGGGAAAAATTTAATAATGGAGACGAACAACCAGCCAATATGCTATATTTGCTGGCTAGATGTGTTAAGGGGGCTGTGCGATATGGGAAAAACGGAAATTTCAATCAGTCCCCAGACAAACGTAGACATGGAACGAATCCACGAACTCTTGCTTCCAATGTCTATACTATTTCGCACTTATTGAAAGGAAAGGCTTCATTTTCTGCATTAGATTATCATGAAATTTTGGATATGGCAAAACCTGGCGACTTGGTCTATATGGATCCACCATATCAAGGAGTAACAAATGTTAGGGATAATCGGTACTTTGCTGGCGTTCCGTTCGATGAATTTGCCCATGCAATAGCGATTTTGAACAAAAAAGGTGTAGATTATCTTATTAGCTATGATGGGGCGTGTGGGGGAAAAGAGTATGGAGAAGAATTACCACAAGAGTTGCATTGTAAAAAAATAATGCTAAATGCAGGTCTTTCTAGTCAAGCCACATTGTTAGGCAAAAAATCAACAACATTTGAAGCTCTATATATCAGTGAAGCATTGATACCTACATTTGATATATTTCCTCAGCAACTCTCCCTGCTGGAGGTATTGGCATGATTGATTATCCTAAAGACTTCCTTGCTTTATTGGAGTCAGTAACTGCTAAACGATCTCGGACAGTAATACAGCACATCCTGGAGCATGGATATATCACTTCACAAGAACTAAGGGATATCTATGGATATAACCATCCACCACGGGCAATTAGGGACGTTAGAGAATATGGAATACCCATCGTGACATATCGTATCCCTGGCAACGGTGGAAGAAGTATTGCTGCATATAAGTTTGGGAACCCCAGCGAGGCTAAAAATCCTTTGTCAAAGTCATCTGGAAGGACAGTCCTTTCAAAAGCATTAAAGCAGGCACTAATTGAGATGTATGGGCCTATATGTTTCATCTATCTTGAGAAAATGGATGAAGCAGTACTGCAAGTTGACCATCGAGTTCCCTATGAAATTGGCGGTGAACATGATGAGCACGATATAGAGCACTTCATGCTGTTAAGCCCTTCAGCAAATAGAGCCAAGTCATGGACATGTGAACACTGTAAAAACTGGGAAAGGAAAGACGCAAGTTTTTGTTTACGCTGTTTCTGGGCCCATCCAGAAAATTATGATCATGTTGCAGGACAAGTCGAAAAGATGATATCAATCATATTTACCGGGGAAGAAATAGAGGATTATAATAGGTTAATTAGTCTATCCGGCGAAGAGACCGCACAAGCAACAATAAAGAAAATTCTGCACGAATATTTGAAGTAATCGGAGCAGAGGCATGAAAAAACCACCCTTTACATTGTAGAGGGTGGTTTTTTAGCGTGTTTCTTATGGTTTCTCTTTGTTTTCTTCTAAACAATATTCAATCATACTCACTACTACATTATTAAAGCTAGTGGTGTTCTCCTTGGCAATCTTTTCTATTTCATCAATCAAAATTTGAGGCAGATAAATCGTTTTATATCCTGATTTAACCTTGTGTTGTGTTTTCTTAGGTTTAAATGCCACCATGCATCACCTCAAGTATTATTCTAATGTAAAAACAAACAGAATAATACATTAGAATTTTCTCTTGTAAAAAAGAGGTGATTGTACTATAATGTACACGAGGTGACAAAAATGCCAGATTATAGAAAAATGTACCTGAAAATGATCGATAGTACTGAACAGGCAATCCAAATTTTAATAGATGCTCAACGCCAATGTGAAGAAATGTATATAGATTCCTCAGTAGTAACGGTTTTGCCTATAAGAAATGAGGAGCAGCTGGAAACTGCTCCTCCCTCTGATCACCCCGTTTAAGGCTCCACACCCTCCCCCATCTCCCGATAAAACGCCGCCTGAGCCGTATACATCCTGCAATATTCTCCCCCCAGCGCCATCAGCTCCTCATGGCTCCCCCTTTCCTGGATGGTCCCGCCGGCCAGCACCATAATCCAATCGCAGAACCTGCAGCTGGACATCCTGTGGGAAATATACACCGCGCTCCTCCCCTTTACCAGCTCCGCGAACCGGGTATATATCTCATATTCCACATTGGGGGAGAGCATCGCGGTCGGTTCATCCATAACCACCATCCCCACTTCCCGCAGCAACGCCCTGGCAATGGCCAGCTTCTGCTTCTCCCCTCCGGAAAGCTCCTGGCCGTTATCGTGCATTGTTTTCCCCAAATAGGAATCCAGCCCATCCGGCAGGGAACGTATTTTATCCCCTATACCAGCTTCATCCAGGATCTCCCACAACCTTCCGTCGCCCTGGGGCTGCTGAAAGGAAAGGTTCCTTTTAACCGTGTCCTCCAGGATTTTAAAATCCTGGAACACAGCGGTGACAGCCTTCCGATAGTCGGACAGGCGGATGTTGGAAATATCCGTCCCATTCCAGTAGATTTTCCCCCGCTCCGGTTCATACAGCCGGAGCAGCAGTTTGATGAGGGTCGTCTTGCCGGAGCCGTTCTCTCCCACCAAGGCGGCCCTTTCCCCTGCCCGGATGACAAAGGAGATGTCCTTTAGGGTATAGTCCGCAGCTCCAGGGTATTTGAAGAAAACGTGTTCAAAGCAGACCTCTCCCTTTTCCCTTTCGTCCCTGCTCAGGATCTTTGGACAGCCTTGAGGAACCACAGCGGCCAAAGAGTCCATATAAAGCCAGTAAGCCTGCAGATAGGACATGGCCTGGCTGATGGTCATGTAGCTCTTCACCGTCTGCGTCAGAGCGGATTCAAAGTTCCGCACCACATTCAAACAGGAGGCAAAGCCTGCTGTTCGGATCCCCCCAGTCCAGGTAAGCCACCCCAGCTCCAGAAAGGAAAGCCCAGTCCCCAGCCCCATCAGCAGGGTGGACAGTATCCCAATGAGGGAAAACTGGAGAGCGGATTTCCGGATCCCCCCAAGATAACGGGTGGTCAGGCTCCTCATCTTGTTGGTGATCCACTCCCCCATGGTGTACATCCGCACCTCCTTGGCATAGGAAAAGTCGGTGGCCAGCTGCTGGAAATAAGAGAGCTTCCGGCCAATGGCCACCAGCTCCTTATCCCAGACCTGGAACTTTCTGTCCCCGGCAACGGTATACAGCCAAAGGCTGACGCAGCCCAGCAACAGCAGCACTGCAACCAATGTCCAGTGGATTCTTAGAAGCAGCACCGCCAGCACCACAAGCTGCATTGCGCTGTACAGCATCACCTTTACACAGTTTAGGACATTTTGAAAGTCCATGTACTCGGCCTGGGTGGGATAAAAAATCTCCAGGGCCTTTTTTTGTTTCAGGGTGGTTTCCGGGTTTTCCAGCTCCTGGTAGCTCAACTCCACCGTCTTTTCCTGAAGCTCCAGCATAAGGCTGTTTTTAATCCTCATGGTCTTTTCCCGGTCTGTCTTTTTTAACTGAAAGCTCAAAGTGCAATAGACAAGCTCAACCACTCCCATCAGGCAAAGCCCTGTCAGCGCGCCTTGAATGTCCAGCCCTGTTTCCAGGCTGTCAACAATGTAATACAGAAAATAGAACCCGTTCAGTGGATGCAGGGCGTTCATCAGAATCAGCAGCGCCAGGTTCCAGAGATAGGCCTGATCTATCTGTCCCATCTTTCGGTACAGGCGGGTAATATTTTTAATTTTTCTCATCGCGGCTCCCTCCTTCGCCGGTTTTGACAACGGTTGATCCGAAACGAAAATTATACCACATAGTATTGTGCCTGGAGGCGGTACATCCCCGCATAAATGCCATTCTGCTCCATCAGTTCCCTGTGAGTTCCGTACTCGGCGATTTCACCGTCCTGGAGGACGCAGATTTTATCGCAGAAGCTGGAGCTGCTCAGCCGGTGGGATACAAACACCGCTGTCTTCCCTGCGGACAGCTCCTGAAACTTCTGGTACAACCGGCTTTCCGCCAAGGACGACAGGCTGGCGGTCGGCTCATCCATCACAATGGTTCCCCCGTCCTTATAAACTGCCCGCGCAAAGGCCAGCATCTGCTGCTGCCCCAGGGAAAGGCCGGTTCCCCCCTCCTCCAGGCGGCGGGTTAGGACCGTATCTCCACCCTTCCCCATGCTCTCCACCCGTTCCCAAAGGCCAGTATGCCGGAGCAGCTCGTCTCCCCGCCTGCGCTCCTCTGGGCTAGAGGCGCCTCCGAATAAAATGTTTTCGTATACAGATATGTCAAATATGTGGAAATCCTGGAATACCGCTGAAAAATGCGCCATGTAGTGGTCGTATTCGTAATCCTTAACATTGATCCCATTGTACAGCACCTCTCCCTCTGTGGCGTCGTACAGCCGCATCAAAAGCTTGACCAAGGTTGTTTTGCCCGCTCCGTTTTCCCCAACGATCATCAGCCGCTCTCCCGGCTCAATGGTCAGGTTTATGTTTTTTACGATCATCCGGCTGGTACCCGGATAGGCAAAGCTTACATTTTTAAGCTCAATCTTCCCCGGAGCGGAGGGGGAACTTTCCCCTCCCCAATTTTCCGGAAGGGCCTTTGCGGTCTTCCGCAGCTTACTTGGCCGTTCCCGGAATACAAAAAAGTCGTCGATATACTTGTTGTTCTGATACAGGCCCACAATGCCCAAAAACAACTGGGTCATATTCCCGGCCAGCTGCTTGGCAGCATTGAGAATAATGGTGAAGCCCCCTATTGTCACCTTCCCTGCGTACACCTGAAAGGCCAGAACCGCCATGATCCCCACCTCTATTCCTGAGCCGCTGAGCCCCTGAAAAAAACTCCGCCTCTCCTCCCGCCGAAGGATCCTCCGGTAAAGCCCAAAATGTTCTGCCCGGTTTTCCTCACCCCTGCGGCGGATGTATTCCTTTAAATCAAACACACGCATGGTCTTGCCGTATTCCACGTCGCAGGCCAGCTTGTTGAAGTATCTCCACCGGCGTTCCAGCGGCACCTGCTCCCGGTAAAGGGCGTAGTTTTTCCGCTGGGCTGCCATGTTGTACAGGATGTTAACCAGTGACAGCAGCAGAATCCCCGCTACAAAGTATACGGGTACCTTGGAAACAACCATCAGGCAAAAGGCAAATCCCCCTATGGATATGGCTGTATTGTTGACCGCATTGAGATACGCGCTCCAGCTGTCCCCAAATATCAGCACATAGGAGGCCCGGTCCATCTCCGCCAGGACCTGAGGGTTTTCGGTCCCCTCATAGTCCATCTCCGCCGCCTTTTTACAGAACAGAGCGGACATGTCCACCATCATTCCCTTCTGCTCCAGCTGGATGAAGTTCTCCAGGATGACCAGAAGGCAGGCCCCCAGAATGTGAAGCCCCAACAAGACAAGGCTCGTCTGCATCCAATAGACGTCCCCTACTCCCAATACGCCATCTATAAATCCCTGTATAAAGTACATCAGGCAGAAGGGATGAAATATGCGGATAAAAACATAGGCAAGGCACATCCACCAGTATTTCCGGTTGAATTGTGCAATCAAACAGAACATCTTCCACATATTTTTCAGAACAGACACGAGAAAAGCCCCCTTTCAACACACTGCTGATATGAACGATTCATTCTAATCAGAGACCAAAAAAGAAAGGAATCCATTTTCATTCCCACTCGTCGCTCTGGCCTTGGGCCAATTCAATTCCAGCATCTTTTAACAGCTTATGGATGTACGCCTTTGTGACAGCCGCCATCCTGGGATATCCCGCCCTTTCAGCGTGCTGCTGCACATATGTATACAAGTCCTTTAAGGTCCATGTCCCCTGGCAGGAACCTGCATCCGACGGTTTCTGCCGGGCGGCGGCAAGCAGCCATTCCTTTGCATCCTTCGAAATAACCGCCGGACGCCCAGGACGAAGATGGTCAAACAGTGCAGCTTCCAGCCCAAGGCTCCGGAATTTGGCGACCCGTGTTTGCACGGTTCGGGTGCTCAGACCCATTCTCTCGGCAATCTCCTCAAAGGATACGCCCTGGGACTTCAAAAGGAGAATTTCCGCACGGCTGGCCACCTGAGACTGAACCGAACCCGAGACAATCAAATCTTTCAGATACTGACATTCGTCATCGGTCAGTGAAAGCAATAAGGCCGTCATAGATACCCCTCCATTTTTAAAATGAACCATTCATTTCAATTCAAAAATTAAAGGAAAGGCGCATCTGCGCCTTTATTTTCATAGGGGAAACGTCAAGGGCAATAAGCCCGCCGAATAATGCTCATACAAATTTCTCTCGCCTCCCCACGGGTTAAATCTGTATTTGGGAAGCTCAGCCAGATGTTGGTGGACCACCAGGAGAAGGTGGAGATCAGGAATTCTACATGTATTTCCGGATGGGAGATAGGGCATATCTGTCCCGCTTCTGCGTACAATCGGAGATAACGGGCCAGCTCCTCAAAAAACCACCTCTTCTCCGAAAGATAGGTTTGAGACAGTTCCTCCAGAACCTGTCGGTTCTTTTCGATGTTGTCCAGCACTAGGAGATAGTCGGTAAAGATATCATATATGTCCCCAGCACAGCTCATAAAATCCTTGCGGATATTTCCTTGCTCATCTGTAATCCCCACAGCTTCCTTTATGTGATCCAGTACCATCCGCAGATGCCTCTGGAGGACAGCGGTGTCCACTGTGGGAATGGGCATACTGAATTCATGGGAAAGACGTTCCCGGTCCAATCCGCACAAAATGGTAAAGGAGAGGAGCGCCTCCTTGCCGGTGAACATGGAGTACAGTGTTCCCACCGCCACCTCTGATTCCTTGGCGATCTCTGCCATTTTGGTATTGGTGTACCTCTTTTGATTAAAGTACCGGCTGGCAACTGTGTACACTTTTTTCAGTCTTTCGTTTCCCACAGGAGCTTCCCCCTCCTTACAAGAATTATAATGAACAGTTCATTCTAATCATATCATAGGGGACTGGGTCTGTCAACACAAATTTTCTCCGGCAGTTCTGAGATTTCAACAAAATCCTCTTGATTCTGTTGAAACCCATCCCCTGATATGATAAAATGTACCGCAGAGCGTAAAATTTCAGCAATCATTTACACAGGGGGATGTATATGGAACAAAACAAAACCAGCGGCCAGCCCGCACCATTGACCTTATGGCAAAAGCTATCCGTCCCGCTGCTCACTATTGGGGTGGCGCTTATGGTTTTTTTCTTCAAATGGCTGTTTGGAACAATGTACCCGGCGGATTCCCACCGCGTTTACACCAACTGGGAGATCACGGAGCTGACCGCCGAAAACCTGCTGACTGAAAAAAGGCTTGACGGCATTCGCCAAACCATTGACCGAAAAGGCGAAAAGGCGATATGGGTCGACGCTATCAACGGCATTTCTTTTAGCAGTTCCGGAAAGCTGCTGGCCGCAGATATCACCTTTTTGGCCGCTGAACGGAATTCAGACCAGGCGCTGCGCTACCATCTTACTTTGACAGAGGAGGGGGAACATCCAGTCCGTCTGGAGCGTCTGGAGGGTTATGTACCTTTGGAGGGAAGCGCCGCCGGCCGTGTCCCCTATGATCTGATGTACTCCCTCTCCCACCATCCCATGGCAGAGCTGGCCAACCAAAAGCCCATTGCCAACGAAAGCCATTTTATGATGGCATCGGCGGGAACAGCGTCGGTGGAAACCAACCGCCAAGGAGAAGCATTGAGAAAAGAAGTTGAGGAGGGGCTTGTATGGTTTGTGCGGTATGACGGGGGATGGTTCACTGTAACTGACCCAGAGCAGATCTCCCCGCAATTTTTGCCGGTTGTACTATCTGTGAGGGGAAAAGACGCCGAGCCCTTCCTTTACGGATGGCTGATGCTGGAAATCCCCTCTTCACCGGAAAACGAAAGAAAGGTTGCTGCAGAATGAACTTTGAACAGACAGTCGACTATATTATAAACCTCCGCCACAGAAGCGATATCAAGGGTCTGGCCCGTATGCGCAGATTTATGGGGCTTCTGGGAAATCCCCAGGACAAGCTCCGCTATATCCACATCACAGGCACCAACGGAAAGGGATCCACCACGGCAATGCTAAATTCCATCCTCACCTGTGCAGGGTATAAGGCAGGGATGTTTATCTCCCCCTATGTGCTGGAATTCCGGGAGCGCATCCAGATTGGCGGACAGATGATCCCCAAAGAGGACCTTGTGCGTATTGTGGCACAGATCAAGCCGGTCATTGACCAGATGTACCGGGAGGGCGACGGGCCGGTACAATTTGAGGTGGTGACAGCTATTGGTTTTATATATTTTGCCGAGCAGAAATGCGATGTAGTCTGCCTGGAGGTGGGCATCGGTGGGCTTCGGGACAGCACAAACATCATACACGAACCCCTGGCCGCCGTATTTACCAACATCGGGCTGGACCATACCAACATGCTGGGAAACACCCCCGGGGAAATTGCCGCCCACAAGGCGGGCATCCTAAAGGGGAAATGTCCGGCGGTCGCTTACCCCCGCATGGATCCGGAGGCGCTGGCCGCCCTCATGGAAAAGTGCGCTGAAAATGGGAATCCTCTGGTACAGGGGAATTTTAGCAGCGCGGCTGTCGCGGTGGAGAAATCCGGCATTGATGGGACTGTTTTTTCCTATGGAGGGATGGAAATACATCTGCCCCTTTTGGGAGAACACCAGATATGCAACGCCATCACCGCCATAGAGACGGTCCGCGTTCTATCAAGGGCAGGGATCCAGGTATCGGATGAACAGATTGTAAAGGGGATTGAGTCAGTCCGCTTTCCAGCCAGGGCCGAAATACTCAGCAAACATCCCCTGACCATTTTAGACGGCGCCCACAACGATAACGGGGCGGAGGCATTGGAAAACACTCTGAAGCAGGTGATGCAGGAGAAAAAACGCCTGATTGCCATAATGGGGATGATGGCGGACAAGGATTGCCGGAAGGTGGTCTCCCGGATCGCCCCTCTGGCAGATGCAGTGATCACCATCACGCCAAGCCTGGAATACCGCGCCATTTCAAAAGAGGAACTGGCGGAAATCGCCAGGGAGTATTGCCGGAAGGTGGAGCTGGGAACCGGTTTTCGGGAAACATATCTCCAGGCAGCAGAGCTGGCAGGGGAAGACGGGGTGGTTGTCATCTGTGGGTCCCTGTACCTGGCTACGGATATGCGTGCAGCGATTCTGGGCAGGCAGGTGCTGTAGACTGGTATCAGGAATCAGGAGCAGTATCCCCTATCCCGTGTTTGGAATCCAAACACGGGATAGGGGATACTGAGGAAAGGAGCAAACGGATGCTGAATCTTTTTTACACCTTTATGCGCCGGTTTTGCGGTTATTTAGGGATTATTATGGTCATCTGCGGCGCACTGCCGATTGTGACCCACGGGATATGGAGAAGTGAGGGGATCTGGGCACTGCTGTTAGGCGGTATCTTTTTGCTGGTTCTCCGGCAGGAAGGCCTTTGCCGGAAAATATTTGGCAGCCATTGGAAATGGATAGAGGGCGCGGCCTATGTCCTCCTGTGGGCGGGGCTGCTGCTGGCCCTAGTTTTAACGGTTATGATTGTACGGTACGCCTTCTTTCACTTTCCCCCAGAAGGTGAAGAAACCACTTTGGTGGTGCTGGGGTGCAAAATCAACGGCAGCCGCCCTACAGTAATGCTTCGGCAGCGCCTGGACAGCGCATACCGGACGCTGGAGAAGGATCCCGCTCTTCGCTGTGTGGTGTCAGGGGGGCAGGGCTTGGATGAGGAGTACCCCGAGAGCCAGATTATGCGGGAGTATCTGATTGGAAAGGGAATATCCCCAGACCGGATCCTGGAAGAAAACCGCTCCACCAACACCAGGGAAAATCTGGCCTATTCGCAGGAGGTAATCGCCGGGGCCGGATGGCCGGAGACAATCACCATTGTAACCAGCGGCTACCATCAATACCGCGCTTCACTGGTGGCTAAGAGGATGGGGATCCAATTTTACAACCGGTATGCCCCCACCTCCTTTTATCTGGTGCCGGCCTATATGGTGCGGGAATACCTGGGCATCGTCCACTTGTGGATATTTGGGGAATGAGCCGGCTGCCTCCCCCAAAGGGAGGGAGGGGTGGTCCCCTTTTCAGTCCCGGTCCAGTATCCGCCTGACCTGAGAGGAAAGGTCATCGGCGGACATTCTCAGGATATCCTCTATATCCGCCAGTCCGTATTCAATCTCCTGGGCCAGGGAAAGCTTAAAAAAGTCCCGGGAGCGGATCCGTTTATACTTTTTGGCAAGCTTCATCAGCTCTCCCTCCTTGGGGTTCTCCATCTTCTCTTTTTCCGCAGAAGACGAAAGAGCGTTGTGAAGCTTTCTGCATTCCGCCAATATTTCCCGATATTCCTGTTTGGATTGCTCAATAAACCGTTCAATCAGCTCCCGCTCGTCCTTGGGATCAATAAAGCTGATTTCGATAATAGACGCTTCTCCGCCCATACCTTTAATTTTTTCAGAGAGCCGGCGGAAAAACTCTACCTCCTCTTTGCGGTAGGGCAGCACCGTCACGCCCGGTTTAAAGTAAACCGCCCCCGCCTCTTTCAGCTTTCTCCACACATAGACTCGATTTTTCGATGGGTTGATGGGAATATTATACCCTAATGCAATCCACTTTCGTTTGTTTGCCATCCCGCCATTTCCTCCTTATTGTAACCGCCTGATACTATTGTAACTGCTGATACAAAAAAGTCAACTGTTGCGGGAAAGAAAAACAATAAACGCCCTGGAAAATTGACAGGAAAAAGAAAGCGTGATATTCTAAATACAAGGAGAACATTTCACTTTCGAGGAAAGGCAGTGGGAAAGGAGAATATTAAAATGGAACCAGACGTCAATACAAACCGCGGCTATAAAGACAGTGTTTTTTCTCTGTATATGAGCGATCCGGAACGGCTTGTGGAGGTATACAACGCCATCCAGGGAACCAACTATCCATTAGACACCCCCGTTGAAATCAACACTTTAAAGGATGTGCTGTTTAAAAACCGTATGAATGACGTTTCCTTTACACTGGATGGAAAGTATATCATTTTAATAGAACATCAGTCGAGCCTGAACGAAAATATGCCTGTCCGGATGCTGCTATATTTGGGAAGGCTGTATGAGAAGCTTTTAAGTAAGGAAAATATTTACCGAAGAAAACAGATTCCTTTGGCGACGCCGGAATTTGTGGTCCTGTATAACGGGAAGGAACCCTGCCCGGACGATGCGTATCTCCGATTGTCAGACGCCTTTATATCCAAACCTCATGGGAACTCCGTTGAACTAACTGTAAGGGTATTGAATGTACGGTATCAGGAAAACAAACCGGTTCTGGAAAAAAGCAGATCTCTGCATGATTACAGTTTTTTTATCAACCGTGTACAGGAATACGCTGGCACGGGTATTGATTTAAAAGAGTCGATCCAGAAGGCTGCACTGGACTGTGAAAAATTAGGTATCATGCAGCCCTTTTTAAGAAGCCATATCAGCGAGGTGGAAAATATGCTGTTTACAGAATGGGTATGGGATGACGCCCTCCGAATTGAACGGGAGGAAGGCCGAGAGGAAGGGCGGGAAGAAGGCCGAGAGGAAGGGCGAAGGGAGATCGTCAAATCTATGCTGAACCATTTGAATCTGGAACAAACCGCAAAGATAATGGGAATGACTGCCGAACAAGTGAAAAAAATGATCGAAACCTAAAATACTGCAAAACTGCCTGCCGCTTTCTTGTATGGAAAGTGGCAGGCAGTTTTTGGGTATAGATATTTTTAATGCTGACACATTCGGTTTTAACCCGCCGAATAGTCCTGCCATGGTACAGAAACAGCCTGTCCGCAGGAAAGACTTCTTGGAAGGTCCAAAATGCGCTGATTTCTGCTCCCCCGAAAGTGGAGCATCAGACTTTTCTGGTCCTGCAAAAACGGACCGTCTACCAAAGCGTCACAATTTTCAAGAAGATCCCGCACCGCAGGATCGCTCTCCCCTTTTTTCACCAAATCCTCATATACAAAACCTGTATAACACATCACATCCATCCCCAGGCTATGGAGCCTGCGGGCCAGTTCCGCCAACGGCGCAGGTTGACAAAAGGGCTCGCCACCGCTGAATGTCACTCCTTTCAGCAGGGGATTTTTTCGGACCTCCCTTATGATCCGGTCGACGGTAAAGACAGCCCCACCTTCAAAACTCTGGGCTTGGGAATTCTGACATCCTGGGCACCGATGGGGGCATCCCTGTACAAACACCACAAAACGAATGCCTGGACCATCTACAATAGATTCTCTGATAATCCCCGCCAGTCGGAGAATATTGGAACTGTCAAGGGAAACCTGAACCTCTTCCATAATGATACCGCTCCTCCAAAACAATATCCCACTCAGCAAAAACGCCCTTTAAAAGGTTTCCATCCTGCTGACACTGTGCTTAATCCGGTCCTCAACCTCAGAACGCTTTGCATCATTGAAGCGGTCCAGCGTTCCAACCAGGTATCCGGTGATCCGCCGGATGCGCTCAAACTTCGGGCCGCCGTCGTCTTCAGAACGACCGCACTTGGGACAGGAATCCCCGATGATTCCTGTAAACCCGCAGACCGGATCCCGGTCCACCGGATGGTTTACTGACCCATACCCCACACCGCTTTCCTTCATACAGCGTATCACCTGTTCAAAGGCCTCCAGGTTTTGGGTGGGATCTCCATCCAATTCAATATAGGTAATATGGCCGCCGTTGGTCAGTTCATGGTAAGGGGCCTCCCGCTTGATCTTGTCAAAGGCAGAAATCTCATAATATACCGGCACATGGAAGGAATTGGTGTAGTATTCCCTGTCCGTTACCCCTGGAATCATACCGTATTTTTGTCTGTCCATCCGGACAAACCGCCCTGACAGCCCCTCCGCAGGGGTAGCTATTACAGTAAAGTTCATCCCGGTTTTTTGGGTTTCTTCATCCATGCGTTTGCGCATAAACCCTATGATCTCCAGCCCCAGATTCTGGGCTTCGTCAGATTCCCCGTGATGCTTGCCAATCAGGGCCTTTAAGCATTCTGCCAACCCGATAAACCCGACCGTCAGTGAGCCATGCTTTAATACCTCTTCCAAGGTGTCCTCTGGTCCAAGTTTTTCCGAGTCAATCCATACCCCCTGTCCCATGAGGAAGGGATAGTTTTTCACCTGTTTTCCGGCCTGGATACGGAACCGTGCTTTCAGCTGATCAATCACCAAATTCAGCTTCTTCTCCAACTCTTCAAAGAAGAAATCCAAATTTCCGTTGGCTCGGATAGCCAGCCGGGGCAGGTTGATGGAAGTAAAGCTCAGATTCCCCCTCCCATTGACAATCTGCCGCTGGGGATCATAGGCGTTGCCCACCACCCGGGTACGGCAGCCCATATAAGCGGCCTCTGTCTCTGGATGGCCCTCCTTGTAATACTGGATATTGTAGGGAGCATCCAGGAAAGAGAAGTTGGGGAACAACCTTTTGGCTGACACCCGGCAGGACAGCTGGAACAGATCGTAATTGGGATCCTCTGGATTGTAGTTGATCCCCTCCTTTACCTTAAATATCTGGATGGGGAAAATGGGGGTTTCCCCATTTCCAAGGCCCGCTTCTGTGGCCAGCAGTAGGTTTTTCACAACCAAACGCCCCTCCGCACTGGTATCGGTGCCATAGTTCAAGGAACTAAATGGAATCTGTGCCCCCGCCCGGGAGTGCATGGTGTTTAGGTTGTGTACCAACGCTTCCATCGCCTGGTAACAGCTCCGGTCTGTCTCCTTGATCGCATACTTGCGGGTAAAGTCCTGTATTTTTGGGGCCAGTTCCTCCCCATAGCGCTGGGAGAGCGCCTTACGTTCCTCTTCTCCATACCCATTTTCCCCGGACAGCACTGGGCCAAGAGACGTCTTATCTAAAATTCCCCTTATTATTGCATCTGCTGCAGGGCGGCCCTCTTCCTCACCGGCCAACAGTTCCAGGGCCTTTCCCAGATTGGCGGCGTGATGCTTCCGATAGGTCTTGGCAACGCCCTCTGCCATGGAGTAATCGAAATTGGGGACGCTCTGGCCGCCGTGCTGGTCGTTTTGGTTGGACTGAATGGCGATGCAGGCCAGGGCGGAATAGCTTTGAATGTCATTGGGCTCCCGCAGGAAGCCATGGCCTGTGGAAAAGCCCCTTTTAAACAGCTTTTCCAGGTCAATTTGGCAGCAGGTTGTCGTTAATGTATAAAAATCCAGGTCGTGGATATGGATATCCCCTTCAATATGGGCCTTAGCGTGGTCCGGGGCCAAAATGTACATCTCGTTGAACTGTTTGGCGCCTTCGGAGCCATATTTCAGCATAGTGCCCATGGCAGTATCGCCGTCGATATTGGCATTTTCCCGCTTGATATCATTGTCCGCTGCGGATTTAAAGGTCAAATCCTCATATACTTTCATCAGCTTGGTGTTCATTTCCCGCACACGTGTCCGCTCAGCCCGGTACAGGATGTACTCCTTTGCTGTCCGCGCATGGCCGCGCTCCACCAGGACCTTCTCCACCGCGTCCTGTACTTCTTCTACTGACGGATGCTCCGCGTGACAGGCGCTTTCCAAATATTCCTCTACCGCCCGGGCGACTTCCTTCGCCATCTCATAGTCCCTGCCGCCTGTTGCCTGGGCTGCCTTATAAACGGCATCGGCAATCTTTTCCAGTTCAAACGGCACTTCCCGCCCATCACGCTTTACAATCGTCTTTAACATCATACTCTCCCTTTCACCTGGATCAAACAGACCAAATATTTTATGGCAAGAAGGACGCCCCAACAGGCAATCCCTTCCAACAGACACACTATATTGTGTTAAAAACTTTTAAACAATACTATATGATGTGATTCCTTCCCGAACGTGCAATTACTATTGTAGGGGAAAGCCGAACGGTTGTCAATCGTTTTTTCTGTGATTTTCAGTTCTGTTTCAGGGGCAGAGAAGGGAAAATCGCATGTTCATGCCTTTTGCCGGAATGAAAAAATTTTTTTTAAATCCTATCCCTTGAAAAAGCTGGAATTCATTTAAAGTTCACGTTTTAGAATTGCCATTGGATGCGGCGATATGGTACAATAAGAACCGGATTCAAGCTTTCGCAAAAAAGGCTGAAAAAACACGAAGGAGGCCGTACGATTGGAATGAATCGGGCAAAAGCACAGTTTTTGGCAATTTTTCTGACATTTACTCTTCTTTTGGCAGGATGCAGCCTGCCGGGAAGTGATGATAACCTTATCCGCTATAATATTTCCGTCAATGTAGACAATCTCGATCCCCAATATGTAACCACCCCTAACGAAACACTTCTGGTTCTGAACTGCTTTGAGGGACTGGTAAAGTTGGATGAAGCAGGCAAGCCTATTTTAGCCCTAGCTCAAAGGTACTCCCTTTCGGAGGACAGGAGGACATATACCTTCTACCTGCGGGAAGATCTGCTGTGGTCGGATGGTGAACCGCTGACAGCAAAGGACTTTGCCTTTGCCTTCCAGAGGATCTTTAACCCAGCTTCGCCATCCCCAAGCATGGAGAACTTCAATGTCATCGAAAATGGGTCAGAGGTTGCATCAGGACAGCTTCCAGCCTCCCGCTTGGGGGTTCGGGCTATTGACGGCCAAACGTTGGAAATCCGTCTGAAAGAACCGGATGTTTTTTTTCTGGAACGTTTGACCTTACCGGCTGCAATGCCCTGCCGGGAGGATTTTTTCCTGAGCTGCAACGGTCGTTACGGATTGTCTCTCAATTCCATTCTCTTCAATGGCCCCTATGTTATGGAAAGATGGAAAAGCGGAAGGTACATATCTCTGCGTGCAAATAAAACCTATTACAATCCCCTTTCCCTTCCCACTGTAGCGGTCAACCTGTACACCACCCGCCCGGCAGAGGAAAATGCAGAGCTGCTTTTGGAGGATCGCTCCGACGGGGGACCTGTTTTTTACGGGGACCTGGCAGCACTGGAGGGGTATCCCATTGAAAGCTACCAAAGCACCGTCCATCTTTTGACTTTCAATCCAAGCATTCCTGCATTTCAGGACAACGACATCCGGATGGGAATGTGCTACGCTGTCAACCGGCAGCTGTTCCAACCCACCATTGAGAAAAACCTAGAGATTACCAACCTGCTTATCCCTCCAACAGCCTCTATCCTGGGTCAGCCCTATCGGAGCCTGGCGCCACACATCACAGGGATGGTCTACCAACGGGAGAGGGCGAAGGAGCTCTTCGAAAAGGGTCTGAACCGAATGGAGCTGTCAAAATTGCCCCGTTCCAACATGATCTGCCTGGAAACAGGGCAGCACCGATACCTGGCTGGCTATCTCCAACAACAGTGGCAGCGGGACCTAAACCTGTATGTCAACCTGGAGGTGCTCAATGAAACAGACTTCTATTCCCGCCTTAACAGCGGAGACTATGAGATGGCCATACTCCCCCTCAGTTTAGAACAGCCGGAGCCAGGGGCCCTGATAAAACAGATCGCCGGTCTGCTGCCGGCCTCTGTCCCACTGGAGGAACCCGTCAATTCAGAGTCATCCTCCCCCGAAGACGGAGAGCCCTTGGAGCAGGCCCCCCAGCCCTACTCCACCGCTGCGGAAGATAAACAAGCATTGGATACCTTCCTGAACCTGGCGGGCAGCGCAGGGGCGTCAGAGGCGGCACAGTGGTACAGCCAGGCAGAAAGATTGCTGCTGGAAAAGGGATATGTGGCCCCATTGTACTTTGAGGAACATTATTTTGCGATATCGCCTGATGTATCAGGAATATGGTTTACACCCTATCCAGGAAGGGTTTCCTTTCAAAACGGAAAAAAGAAGTAATTGGCAGATAATACCCATACAGAGGGCAGCGGTTTTGAACCGCTGCCCACCTTACATCTGTCCTGCAGACTTTTTAGAGAAGAGCCGGCTGCGGAAAAACAATCGAAGCTTGCCCATTGTTCCATTTTCCCACAGATAATAGACGCATCCCACAAGATATATCACTCTCATGACCCATAAGACGGGAAATGCAGTGATCCAAAGGCCTGAGAAAGCGGCGTCCCCTTCTATGTAAAGCACCAGGAGCACTGCAGCAAGAAACAACAGTGAATGAAGGCGCTCGCCGTTCCTCCACTGTACAAAGGCAGATATCGCTGAAACTGCCATGGTAACGGTCAGGACAATATAAAATAGACTTATAATAAACATAAGCAGAACCTCCCTATGACATTATTATACCGAAAAATGCAAACCGTCACAAGAGTTCTTTGCACAAAAAAGAACAAATAATTTTGTACACGATTCTAAAAATCATTTAAAATTGCGGCAATATCCATTGGTTTTTACAACAATATATAACATTATATTAGGGAAAATACATTTAAGTAAAGCCATTTTCAAACTATTTTCCTGCTGGAAGTTTCGCAATTTTTTTCTATCTTATTAAGAGCGCACCGCAATATATACCTTTTTATTTCTCAATATTGCGGCATCACTGTGGGAATAAGAAGAAAGAAACACACCCATTGCCTGCATATGCCAGCCAGTGGGTGCACTCTTTAAAAGTGATTAACTAACAATATTTCTCAAGTTTCCAACATATAAAAAGCCCAAAAGCAGCTCCCTTCCCGCCATCACTGGCCGGGAAGGGAGCTGTGTAATATCATATCCGTCTGGAGTGGTCTGTTACAACATCACACCAGTTCGATGATTGCCATTTCTGCGGCATCTCCCCGGCGCGGTCCAATGCGGACAATGCGGGAATAACCGCCGTTGGTGTCCTTATATTTTGGTGCAATCTCATCAAAGACCTTCTTGGCAACCGTTTCCTTGGTTACAAAGGAGTACACCTGCCGTTTTGCATGCAGGGAGTCGTCTTTGGCAATGGTGATCATCTTTTCGGTCATAGAACGGACTTCTTTTGCCCGTGTCACAGTGGTCTCGATTTTGCCGGTTTCCAGCAGATATGTGACCATAGCGCGGAGCATCGCTTTTCTATGGTCGGAGGATCTGCCCAGCTTTCTTGTACCTGGCATCGAAATTCACTCCTTTACC